>CANHKH010000005.1 GCA_947460165.1 Comamonadaceae bacterium | reverse complement strand
GACAAACGCAAAAAAATCAAGCAAGAGCGCCGCAAAGTGCAAGACGCGGGCGTGCAGTTCAGGTGGGCGCGTGGCGCGGACATCTCGCCCCAGAACTGGGCGTTTTTTTACAAATGCTACGAACGCACCTACCTGGAACACGGCAACTCACCCTACCTCAGCCCTGATTTTTTCCGCCGCATGGCCCAGCACATGCCCGAGCACTGGCTGCTCTTTGTGGCCGAAAGGGACGGCCAGCCCATGGCCAGCAGCCTGATTGGGCTGAATCAAACACAGGGAGGTGGCCTGGGCACGGCCTATGGCCGTTACTGGGGTGCGCTGGAGCGGGTGGATTGCCTGCATTTCGAAGCCTGCTACTACCAGCCGCTGGCCTGGTGCATCGCCCAGGGGCTGCAGCGCTTTGAAGGCGGCGCGCAGGGCGAGCACAAAATGGCGCGGGCGCTCATGCCGGTCAAAACCCAAAGCGCCCATTGGCTGGCCCACCCGTCATTTGCCGATGCGGTCGAGCGGTTTCTCGAACGCGAAGGCGCAGGTGTGGAAAATTACATGGAACACCTGCAGCAGCGCACCCCTTTTAAACAAACGCCCTGAGCCAGGGCTGGACGAGCCCACGAAAAAAGCCGACGCTCAAGGTCGGCTTTTTTCGTGGACGCCCCTGCTGCGCTCCCAGGGGCAGACAGGCGATCAGGCTTGTTTGGCCTTGTTGTAGTTGGCAATGCCGTCCATGACCTCTTTTTTGGCGGCCTCGGGGCCTTCCCAGCCCATGATCTTGACCCACTTGCCTTTTTCGAGGTCTTTGTAGTGCTCAAAAAAGTGGGCAATGGTGCTCAAGCGCAACTGGTTCATGTCCTCGGGCTTTTGCCAGTGGCTGTAAATGGACAAAATTTTGTCAATGGGCACGGCCAAGACCTTGCCGTCTTCACCGGCCTCGTCTTCCATTTTCAAAATACCAATGGCACGGCAAGGCACCACCACACCAGGAATCAGCGGAAATGGCGTGATCACCAGCACATCCACCGGGTCACCGTCGCCGCTCAGGGTTTGCGGGACATAGCCGTAGTTGGTGGGGTAATGCATGGCCGTGCTCATGAAGCGGTCCACAAAAATCGCCCCCGACTCCTTGTCCACCTCGTACTTGACGGGGTCCGCGTTCATGGGAATTTCAATGATCACGTTGAACGATTCAGGCGCGTTCTTGCCAGGGGGGACTTTGTCAAAAGACATGTTGAGATGCTGTGTGGTGATTGGAAAAGTTAAAAAAAATGGCCCCGACCCTGAAGCGGAGTGCCCAAGAGATCAGGATTTACCCGCATTTTACTGATGCGGGCCTGACGTACTGTTGGGAAACCCAAGGATTGGGGATAAATTGAGGCGTTGGCCAATCAGTCCACTGCCCGGTGCATGGGCTTGAGGAAGCAACGCAAGGCGGTGTCGCGACCCCCAATGCGTTGCACCGAATCCCCAAGTCCAACCAAGAAAGTTTGATATGACCGGCAACTCTGCACTCTTAATGGCCGGGGCCTGCGGGCTCCTCGCCGTTTTTTACGGCATCTGGGCGCGATCCTGGATTCTTTCCCAAGACCCTGGCAATGCGCGCATGCAAGACATTGCAGCCGCCATCCAGACCGGCGCCGCTGCCTACCTGGCCCGTCAGTACCGCACCATTGCCGTAGTAGGTTTGGTGCTGACTGTGCTCATCGGGCTGTTCCTCGACGGCATGACGGCGGTGGGCTTTGTGGTGGGTGCGGTGCTTTCGGGCGCCTGCGGCTTTATTGGCATGAACGTGTCGGTGCGCGCCAATGTGCGTACGGCGCAAGCAGCCACCCGAGGAATTGGCCCGGCGCTGGACGTGGCTTTCAGGGGCGGCGCCATCACCGGCATGTTGGTGGTGGGACTGGGTCTGTTGGGCGTGACGGTCTTTTATTGGTTTTTGGTGGGCAACGGGCAGCTCACACCCGACCGCAAGCTTGCCACCTTGCTCAACCCGCTGATCGGCTTTGCCTTTGGCTCCTCGCTGATCTCTATTTTTGCGCGCTTGGGCGGCGGCATATTCACCAAGGGGGCCGACGTGGGCGCCGACCTGGTGGGCAAGGTCGAAGCGGGCATCCCAGAGGACGACCCGCGCAACCCTGCCGTGATTGCCGACAACGTGGGCGACAACGTGGGCGACTGTGCGGGCATGGCCGCCGACTTGTTTGAAACCTACGCCGTGACCCTGATCGCCACCATGGTGCTGGGCGCCTTGCTGGTCACTGCCGCGCCTTTGAATGCGGTGGTCTATCCCCTGGCGCTGGGCGCGGTGTCGATTGTGGCGTCCATCATCGGCTGCTTTTTTGTCAAAGCCACGCCGGGCATGACCAATGTGATGCCCGCGCTCTACAAAGGACTGGCGATTGCGGGTGTGCTCTCGCTGGTTGCGTTTTACTTTGTGACCTTATGGCTGATCCCTGACAACGCAGTGGCCGCCGCGGGCAGCCAAATGCGGCTGTTTGGCGCCTGCGCGGTGGGCTTGGTGCTGACCGCCGCCCTGGTCTGGATCACCGAGTACTACACCGGCACACAGTACGCCCCCGTGCAACACATTGCCCAGGCCTCGACCACCGGCCACGGCACCAACGTCATCGCCGGACTGGGCGTGTCCATGCGCTCGACCGCCTGGCCTGTGCTGTTTGTCTGTGCGGCCATCATGGCCTCCTACGGCCTGGCTGGGCTCTACGGCATTGCCGTGGCCGCCACGGCCATGCTCAGCATGGCCGGCATTGTGGTGGCGCTGGACGCCTATGGCCCCATCACCGACAACGCTGGCGGCATTGCCGAAATGGCCGACCTGCCCGCCTCGGTGCGCGCAGTCACAGACCCGCTGGACGCTGTGGGCAACACCACCAAGGCCGTGACCAAGGGCTACGCCATTGGCTCAGCCGGGCTGGCTGCATTGGTGCTGTTTGCCGACTACACCCACAAGCTGGAAAGCTATGGCGCGGCCATCAGCTTTGACCTGAGCGACCCCTTGGTCATCGTCGGACTCTTTATTGGCGGGTTGATACCTTATTTGTTTGGCGCCATGGCCATGGAGGCCGTGGGTCGCGCGGCTGGCTCGGTGGTGGTCGAGGTGCGCCGCCAGTTCAAGGAGATTCCGGGCATCATGGACGGCACGGCCAAGCCCGAATACGGCCGCGCTGTGGACATGCTGACCAGCGCCGCCATCAAAGAGATGATGATTCCCTCGCTGCTGCCTGTGGTTGCCCCCCTGCTGGTGGGCCTGCTGCTCGGCCCCAAGGCCTTGGGCGGCCTGCTCATGGGCACCATCGTCACCGGCTTGTTTGTGGCCATTTCCATGTGCACGGGCGGCGGCGCTTGGGACAACGCCAAAAAATACATTGAAGACGCGCACCACGGCGGCAAAGGCTCGGAGGCGCACAAAGCCGCCGTCACAGGCGACACCGTGGGCGACCCCTACAAAGACACGGCGGGGCCCGCCATCAACCCGCTGATCAAAATCATCAACATCGTGGCCTTGTTGATCGTGCCCTTGGTGATGCAGTTCCACCCGCCCGCCTCAAGCCAGGGCGCTGCCCTGCCGGCCGCAGCTGCGGTCAAAGCGGTGGTCAAACCCTGAGTCTCCAAGCCCAGCCCGCACGCGGGCTGGGTGGGCTTTCTTGTGGTGCGGGGCAAGCTTTCTTGCCAGGGGCACAATGGCAGGCTGCTTGCACCACCCACCGCCGCCGCACCCATGCCCCGCTTTGCCGCCAACCTCACCCTGATGTACACGGAGCATCCGTTTTTGGAGCGCTTCGCGGCGGCAGCGGCCGACGGTTTTGACGCTGTCGAGTACCTCTACCCCTACGCGTTTTCTCCCGAGGAGGTGGCTGCGCCCCTGCACGCGCATGGCCTCAAGCAGGTGCTGTTCAACATGCCGCCTGGCCGTGTGGAGGCCAAAGAGCAAGGCATGGCTTGCCTGCCCGGCCGCCAAGAAGAGTTTGCCCAGAACGTGCAGACCGCCCTGCGCTACGCCCTGGCCACGGGCTGCTCCCGCTTGCACGCCATGGCCGGTCGGGTGCCTGCCGGCAGCGATCTGCAAGAGCTCACAAACACCTTTGTGGCCAACCTGCGCCAAGCCTGTGATGTGTTGGCGCCGCACGGCATCACGGTCATGATCGAGCCGCTCAATGAGCGCGACAACCCGGGTTATTTTTTGTCCCGCCAGGCCCAAGCCCACGACATCGTGCAGGCCGTCGGGCGGGATAACTTAAAAGTTCAGATGGACTTTTACCACTGCCAAATCAGCGAGGGCGACCTCAGTGTGCGCCTGCAGGCGCACTTACATCAGGTGGGCCACATCCAAATTGCGGGAGTGCCAGACCGCCATGAACCGGACTCGGGTGAGCTCAATTACCCCCATCTGTTCAAACGGCTCGACGAGCTCGGCTACACAGGCCATGTGGGCTGCGAGTACCGCCCGCGCGCAAGCACCTCGGCCGGCCTGGGTTGGCTGCGGCGCTGGCAATCGCAAGCACCCTGCGACTGAGTGAGAATGCGCCATGGCTGAACGCATCATTCCCTTGCTTGACCAACGCAGCGCCGCCCGACCGGTGAGGGTGCCCGCAGCGCCCTTGACGCTGGCACAGGGCCAAAGCCCCAGTGACCGCTTGGGCCGGCCGCTGCGCGATTTGCGCATCAGCGTGACCGACCGCTGCAATTTCCGCTGCAGCTACTGCATGCCCAAGGAGGTTTTCGACAAGACCTACCCCTACTTGCCGCAGTCGGCCTTGCTGAGCTTTGAAGAAATCACCCGCCTGGCCCAGCAGTTTGTGGGCCTGGGGGTGCGCAAAATCCGGCTGACCGGCGGCGAGCCACTGCTGCGCAAAAACATTGAGGTATTGGTGGCCCAACTGGCCGAGCTGCGCACGCCCGACGGCCAGCCCCTGGACCTGACGCTGACCACCAATGGCTCGCTGCTGGCCCGCAAGGCCCAGGCGCTCAAAGACGCGGGCTTGCAGCGCGTGACCGTCAGCCTCGACGGCTTGGACGACGCGGTGTTCCGCCAAATGAACGATGTGGACTTTCCCGTGGCCGAGGTCTTGGCCGGCATAGACGCGGCCCAAGCCGCTGGGCTGGGCCCCATCAAGGTGAACATGGTGGTCAAGCGGGGCACCAATGAAAACCAAATTTTGCCCATGGCCCGCCACTTCAAGGGCAGTGGCCATGTGCTGCGCTTTATTGAGTACATGGACGTGGGCGCCACCAATGGCTGGCGCATGAACGAGGTGCTGCCCTCGGCCGAGCTGGTGCAGCGGATTTCGGCCGAGCTGCCTTTGCAGCCCCTGGAGGCGGCCGCCCCCGGCGAGACCGCCGAGCGCTGGGCCTATGCCGACGGCACCGGCGAGGTCGGCTTCATCAGCAGCGTGACCCAGGCCTTTTGCGGCGACTGCAACCGCGCGCGCCTCTCCACCGAAGGCCAGCTGTATTTGTGCCTGTTCGCCAGCCACGGCCACGACCTGCGCAGCCTGCTGCGCAGCGGCGCCAGCGACGCCGACCTGACAGCCGCCATAGGCCACATCTGGCAAGGCCGCAGCGACCGCTACTCCCAACTGCGCAGCGAGCTTCCCGCCGATGCCAGCGGCGCAGGCCCACGGCGGGTAGAGATGAGCTACATAGGCGGATAAAGCGCATTTTTCGCGTTTTTCCAGAGAACCTTGGGTTTGAGCATGACCGACACGCATTCCATCACCGGGCTCCTGCTGGCGGGCGGGCGCGGCAGCCGCATGGGCGGCAACGACAAAGGGCTGCAGCCCTACAAAGGCACACCCCTGGCGCTGCACACCCTGTTCAGGCTGCAATTGCAGGTCAGCCAGGTGCTCATCAGCGCCAACCGCAACCTGGCAGCCTATGAAAGCCTGGGCGCGCCCGTGCTGCAAGACGCCCAAGCCGACTTTGCCGGCCCCCTGGCGGGTTTTTTGGCAGGTTTGGAAGCCTGTGAGACCGAATTCCTATTGACCGTGCCCTGCGACACCCCCCGATTTCCCTTGGACCTGGCCTCTCGACTGATGAGCGCCTTGCTGCGCGAAGACGCCGAGATCGCCATGCCCTGTGCCCGTGAAGAAGACGGACAACTGCGCCCTCAGCCCGTGTTTTGCCTGCTGCACGCTGAGCTGGTGTCCAGCTTGGGCGCGTTCATCCAGGCCGGTGGCCGAAAAATTGACGCGTGGACTGCGCAGCACCGCTGCGTGCTGGTGCCCTTTGATGCGCCAGAGGACGATGCAAAAGCCTTTTTCAACGCCAACACCTTGGCCGAGCTGCGCCAGTTGGAGCAGTCGTGACCGGCCTGGACGAGATCGCCCGCGCGCTCCAGGGCTACGACCCGCAGGCCCTCAGTGCGCAGGCCGTGGGCGAGTTCCTGCACAGGCTGGTTGAGCCTCTCACAGACACCGAAAATGTGGACCTCCACAGTGCCCTGGACCGGGTGCTGGCGCATCCGCTGATCTCCCCGCTGAGCGTGCCGCCGCACGACAACTCGGCCATGGACGGCTACGCCTTCGAAGGCGCGCAACTGGTGCCTGGGCAGGCCCTTGAGCTCGAGGTGCTGGGCACTGCCTTGGCAGGCCGCGCTTGGCAGGGCGTGGTGGGGCCTGGCCAGTGCGTCAAGATCATGACGGGCGCAGTGATGCCGGCCGGCCTGGACACGGTGTTGCCGCAAGAGTTCAGCCAAGGCGCAGGCCCCGGACGCATTCGCGTGCCCGCCGATGTGGTGCAAGCCGGCGACAACCGCCGATGCTGCGGTGAAGACCTGATGCAAGGCGACGTCGCGCTGGCCGCCGGCGCCCGGCTGGGCCCGGCCGCGCTGGGTCTGATCGCCAGCCTGGGGCTCACCCAGGTGTGCGTGCGGCGCCGGCCCAAGGTGGCTTACTTTTCAACCGGCGACGAGATTTTGCAGCCGGGCGAGCCCCCCCGAGAAGGCGCGGTCTACGACAGCAACCGCCACACCATGCGCGCCATGCTCGCCCGCCTGGGCTGCGAGGTGCTGGACCTGGGTCTGGTGCGCGACGAGCCCGCCCTGCTGGAGCAGGCCTTTAGAACGGCCGCCGCCCAGGCCGACGCCATCATCACCAGTGGCGGCGTGAGCGTGGGCGAGGCCGATTTCACCAAAACCATGATGAAGCAGTTGGGCGATGTGGTGTTTTGGCGCGTTGCCATGCGCCCGGGCCGCCCCATGGCCGTGGGCCGCATCCGCCAGAGTGGGGAATCAGCGCTGCTGTTTGGCCTGCCGGGCAACCCAGTCGCCGTGATGGTGACTTTTTTGGCTTTTGTGCGCCCTGCCCTGCTGCGCCTGATGGGCGCGCAGCCTCAGCCTCTGGTGCTGCTGCAAGCGCGCAGCCAGGAGGTGTTGCGCAAAAAACCTGGCCGCACCGAGTACCAGCGCGGCCTGGTGAGCACGGCCAGTGACGGCAGCTTGCAGGTGCGCATCACGGGCAACCAGGGATCGGGCGTGCTCAGCTCCATGGTGCAGGCCAATGGGCTGATCGTGCTGCACCACGGCCAAGGGCAGGTGTTGCCCGGCGATGTGGTCGACGTGATGATGTTTGACGGGGTGCTGTAGCGGCGGACCCCGAGAGCTTGCCTCACGCTTGCCCCTCCCCGCAAAGGGTCAAGAGCAAGGCAAAAAATCCCCGATTTCCTCCCTGCCCCGCTGGGAGGGCCGGGATGGGGGCATGGCGCGGGACCAGGGTGCCCTCACCCGCACACCACGCCCCAGTTGCCCTTGAGGGGCAAAAATCCGAATTGACCTTACTTGGCGATCAACTCATGCACCACAGGCGCAGGCGCATCCTTGACGACGCGCGTGTCGGCCCCAGGCACAATTTTGCGGGCAAACAGCAGGTACATGGTGGGCACCACAAAAATCGTCAGCAACGTGCCCAAGCTCATGCCGCCCACAATCACCCAGCCAATCTGGGTCCGGCTTTCAGCGCCGGCACCGGTGGCCAGGGCCAGCGGAACGGCGCCCAGCACCATGGCGCCGGTGGTCATCAAAATAGGCCGCAAGCGCTGCGCCGAAGCTTTGATGAGCGCGTCGAGCAACTCCATGCCCTGCTCTCTGAGTTGGTTGGTGAACTCCACAATCAAGATACCGTGCTTGGTGATCAGACCCACCAGGGTGATGAGGCCGATTTGCGAGTACACATTGAGCGAGCCGCCCGACCACTTGAGCGCCAACAGCGCGCCAATCATGGACAGCGGCACCGACAACATGATCACCAAGGGGTCCACAAAGCTCTCAAATTGCGCGGCCAGCACCAAGAAAATGAACACCAGCGCCAGGGCAAAGACCAGCGCCAGGGCGCCTTGCGAGTTGCGAAACTCGCGCGAAGTGCCGTTCAGGTCGGTGGTGTAGCCCGGCTTGAGCACCTGGGCCGCTGTTTGGTCCATGAATTTGAGGGCCTCGCCCAGCGAGAAGTCGGGCGACAAATTGGCCGTGATGGTGGCCGAGCGGCGCTGGCCAAAGTGGTTGAGCTCGCGCGGACTCACCGTCTCGCGGGCTTTGACCAGGGCCGACATGGGCACCATGGTGTCGTTGCGGCCTTTGACAAAAATATTGTCAATGTCCTGAGGCACATCCCGACCGCTGGCGCGGTTTTGCAAAATCACGTCGTACTGTTCGGCATCGCGCTTGTAGCGCGTGACCTGGCGCCCACCCAGTGTGGTTTCCAGGGCACGGGCCACCACCTCCACGCTGACGCCCGCATCGGCCGCTTTCTCGCGGTCCACGGTCACACGCAATTCGGGCTTGTTCAGCCGCAAGTCCACGTCAGGCTGCACAAAACCAGGATTTTTGGCCATTTCATCAACGATTTGGCGCACCACGCGGCTGAGGTTTTCGTAGCTGTCCGAGGTCTGAATCACAAAATTCACAGGCCGCTCCCTGAAGCCCTGGCCCAGCGAAGGAGGTGTGATGGCAAAGGCAGTGACACCAGCCAAGCTGCTGAATTTGGGCCCCATTTCCCGGGCCAACTCCAAGGTGGTGCGGTTGCGCTCCTCCCAGGGTGTGGCCCGGTAAATCACGGTGCCCTGCGACACGGTGGGGTTGCCGAGATTGGCAAAAATCCGGTCAAACTCAGGGTAAGAACTGCCAATGCCTTCCAAGATGCGGGCGTATTTGTCGGTGTAGGCCAAAGTGGCGCCATCCGGTGAATTGACCACGGCCAAGATCGTGCCTCGGTCCTCCAGCGGGGAGAGCTCCGACTTCATGGTCGGCCAGACCATGGCAATGCCGCCAGCGCTGGCCAACATGACAGCCACCACCAACCAGCGGGCCTGCAACACAAACCCCACCACGCCGCCGTAGCGGCTGCGGGTGGTCAAGAGCCAGCGCAAGACACTGCCGTAGCCGTCGGACAAGGCCGTCAGCCAACGCTCCATGCCGCGGTCAAAGAAATTGGGACTGGGGTTGTGGCGCAAGAGCTTGGAGCACAACATGGGCGTGAGGGTGAGCGCCACAAAGCCCGAGACCAGCACCGCACCCGCCAAAGCCAGCGCAAACTCCACAAACAGCCGCCCCGTTCGACCGGGGGTAAAGGCCAGCGGTGCAAACACCGCCACCAAGGTCAGCGTCATGCACACCACAGCAAAACCGATTTCCTTGGCCCCGCGAATGGACGCGGCAAAGGGGTCCATGCCCTCTTCAATGTGGCGAAAGATGTTTTCAAGCATCACGATGGCGTCGTCCACCACCAAGCCAATGGCCAGCACCAAGGCCAGCAGGGTCAGCGTGTTGATGGTAAAGCCCGCCATGGCCATGAGCGCAAACGTGCCCACCAGACTGACGGGGATGGTCACCAGCGGAATGATGGAAGCCCTGAAGGTGCGCAAAAACACAAAAATCACCAGCGCCACCAACACCACCGCCTCCAGCACGGTTTTGTAAACATTCTTGACCGAGCGGTCAATGAACACCGAATTGTCGTTGGCCACCTCAATGCTCACGCCAGGGGGCAAGTCGGCCTGCAGCTTGGGAATCATGGCGCGCACCCCGGCCGACAAGGTCAGCGGGTTGGCCGTGGCCTGGCGAATCACGCCGGCCGAGATGGCGGGGCGGCCGTTGAGGCGAACAGAGCTGCGCACATCGGCCGCGCTTTCCTCGATGCGCGCAATGTCGCCGAGCTTGACCGGAAAGCCATTGACCGTTTTGACCACGATCTGCGCAAACTGGCTGGGCCGGGTCAAATCAGTTTGCGAGGTGACGCTGAACTCGCGCTGCGAGGACTCAATGCGCCCGGCCGGCACGTCGAGATTATTTCTCCGCACGGCGTCTTCCACGTCCTGGGCAGTGAGCTTATAGCCAGCCATGCGCTCGGGGTCCAGCCACACGCGCATGGCGTACTTGCGCTCGCCATAAATACGCACATCGGCCACGCCCGTGACCGTTTGCAGGCGAGGCTTGACCACGCGGTTGACCATGTCGTTGATTTGCAGCGGGTTGAGCGTGTCGCTGCTGAACGCCAGCCAAATCACCGGAAAAGCGTCGGCCTCCACCTTGGCGATGACCGGCTCTTCAATGGTGGTGGGCAGTCGGTTGCGCACCCGCGCTGTGCGGTCGCGCACCTCGGCGGCGGCGGCGTCAGCGTCTTTTTCAAGCCGAAAACGCACCGATATTTGACTTTGCTCGGCCCGGCTGATGGAGGTGATCACGTCCACCGCGTCAATGCCGGCGATCGAGTCTTCCAGCGGCTTGGAGATCTGGCTTTCCACCACCTCGGCCGAGGCGCCGGGGTAGCGAACGCTCACGGTGACCACAGGCTCGTCAATTTTGGGGTATTCGCGCACGGTCAACCGGTCAAAGCTGACCATGCCCACCAACAAGATGAGCAGCGACATCACGGTGGCAAACACCGGGCGACGGATGGAAATTTCAGCGATCTGCATGAGGTGCACTCCTGGACTGCGCCTGGCAGCCAACCAAAGACAAGGGCCGCAAGGCGCGGGTCATACAAGCTTTAGGCGGGGGCCTGGGTTGCGCCCGGACGCGCGGCGGGTGGGGCTGCCCGCGGCGGCGAAGCAGGCTCGCGGCCTTCGACCATGCTGGCCAGGCATGGGTTGGGGCCTTGCAAGGGCGCTGCATTGGCTGGGGCAGCCTTGCTTGAACCGGGAGCGCCTGCCATGGCCGGGCCACGAGACCCGGGACCGCCTTGGCTTCCCGCCGCGGCTGCTGCGCCCCCAGGGCCACCGGGGCCACCGGGACCAGCTTGACCGCCAGGACCGCCGGGACCGCCGGGGCCACCAGGACCACCGGAACCCCCACCTCGGCCCACCTCGATCACGCGCACCGCCGTGCCGTCTTTTTGCACGCGCTGCTGGCCGGCCACCACCACTGTGTCGTCGGCCGCCAGCCCCTCAAGCACCTCTACCTTGCCCGGGCTGCGCATGCCCAGCTTGACTTCCACCCGTTGCGAGACTTTGCCTTCGGGGCCGTCCACCAGCTTGAGCACAAATTGCCGACCGCCTTGGGGCACGATGGCTTCCTCAGGAATGACCTTGGCTTTCTCGCGTGCGCCAAACACCGTGCTCACGCGCGCAAACATGCCCGGGCGCAGTTGCATGCGCCGGTTGTCAATGCAGGCACGCACGCCCAACGAGCGACCGTTGGCGTCAATCAAGGGGTCTATGGCCTGCACCACAGCCTGAAATTTACGGCCAGGCAAGGCGTCCACATCGATCTCGGCCACTTGCCCACGGCGAACCTTGGCCTGAAAGCGTTCGGGCAGGCGGTAGTCCACGAACACGGCGTCAATGTCTTCCAGGTTCACCACCTCGGCGCCATCCTTGAGGTAGTCGCCCAGGTTGACCTGGCGTATACCCACCGTGCCATCAAATGGGGCCAAAATACTCAAGCGTGCGGCCGTGGCCTTGGCCAGCGCCAGCTTGGCATCGGCCACCTGGAGGTTGGCTGCGCTCTCGTCCACGGTGCGGCGGCTGATGAAGTTTTGCTCGACCAATTCGCGGTTGCGGTTGAAGTTGCTTTGCGCAATCGCCAACTCGGCCTCGGCCTGCTTGATCTGAGCGGCCGGCAACTGGTCGTCGAACTGCACCAAGAGCTGCCCCTTGCGCACGCGGTCGCCATCGCGGAAGTTGAGCTGCGTGATGCGGCCGCCAATTTCGGGCTTGATGACCACCCCCTGGCGCGAGCGCAAACTGCCCACGGCCTGGACATCGTCCACCAGCCTGAGCACCTCCACCTTGGCCACTTCCACGGCGGGCTTGCCGCCACCTGGGCCCCGGCCTGCACCACCAGGACCTGCCGCAGGAGCACCACCGGCTGGGGCCGCCCCAATTGCGCCATCTGGGGCCTTGGTGGCCGGCCGCGTTTGATACCAATAAGCACCCGCCCCCACCGCCAACATCGCCACCAGAGCAGTTGTTCTGACCACCAATTTTGAAGCCATAAGCCTAGCCTTGTTCCGTTTGAATAACCGCCTGCGCCGGGCGGCGTGATCGTAACGATCAGTTAACTAAGCAATGTAACAGCCGCCAGTAAAGCGCGCATGAAGCCAGATGCGGATTACCCTTGGAACAAAGTGCGTAAAAACACGAATGCACCATCACGCAGCGCCTGTCGGGCAGAGTCAGCCCGAGGCCATCTATTCAGGCCCAGTCCGCCAGCTCAGTGCGGCTGGCGTGCGCCTTTCAAGGCCATGTCCACGCCCAGGTTGGCCAAGGCGTCGGCCCGCTCATTGCCTGGATCGCCCGCATGGCCGCGCACCCAGCGCCAGTCAATGCGGTGGCCAGACTGGCTGACCAGTGCATCGAGTTGCTGCCACAGGTCCACATTTTTGACCGGGGCTTTGGCTGCCGTGCGCCAAGCCCTGGCCTTCCAGCCGTGAATCCACTCCGTGATGCCTTTGCGCACGTACTCGCTGTCGAGGTAGAGCGTGATCTGGCAGGGCCGCTTCAAGGCGGTCAGGGCCTGGATCACGGCCATCATTTCCATGCGGTTGTTGGTGGTGCTCAGCTCACCGCCAAAAAGCTCTTTGGTCGCGCCACCGCTTTGCAGCAACACGCCCCACCCCCCTGGGCCAGGGTTGCCTTTGCAGGCGCCATCGGTGTAGACCACCACACAATCTTGGGATGCAAAAGAAGAAGTCGTCATGAAAACGGGAGCAAGGTTCAAAAAAGGCCAGCGTAACAGCTCTACAGCTCCACACGATGAGGGGCCTGGCCCTGCACGGTGCTCGGGCGCGGCCTAATCAGCTTCGCGGCGCACCGCCACGGCAGGGGCATTGGCCCGCGGGTTTCGGACTTTGCGGCTGGGCTCGAGCATGCGCATGCCGCGCACCCGCTTGACGGCCACTATAAAGTAACTGGCCCCAAAAATAGGCCACCAGCGGGCACCCACGGGTTCCATCCAGGCGCAGCGCTCCATCCAGCGGGCATTGTCAAAAGCGGGTCGGTAGCAGCCAAAACGGGCAGACTCGACCTCAAAGCCGAGCAAACGCAGCCAATCGCGCAGACGCCAGTAGCCTATGAACTCGCCCTCATCAGGCAAAAAAAGCTCCCCAACACCCAGGCGCCGCCACCAATGCGCGCGCTGCTGCCGCAAACCCCACAAACTGGCAGGGTTGAGGCCACTGATGAGCAGCTTGCCCTCGGGCACCAGCACGCGCTCGACTTCGCGCAAGGTCGAGTGCGGGTCCTGGCTGAGCTCCAGGGTGTGCGGCAACACCACCAGGTCCAGGCTGGACTCCGGAAAAGGCAAGGCGGCCGAGTGCGTGAGCAAGGCCACGCGGGGCTGCTCGGGCGCACCCGAAGACTCGGGCAAAGCCGTGTCTGAGTCTGTCAGCACAGCGGCTGGCGAGGGCAGCGCCAGCCAGCGGTGGGGCATGCGGTTGAGCCGCAAGGCGGGCAGTTCGGGCAGCCCCAGCTGCAGTGCGTGAAAGCCAAACACATCGGCCACAGCATCGTCGAAATGGCTCAGCTCCCAGTTGAGCAGCACCTGCCCGGGAACGCTCCCCAGCCAGTCCGTCAAACCTATAATTTGCTTGCTCATCGGGTCCTGGGTGAAAAAGGCGAAGCGGTCACAGTGAAGCCACAAAGGCCCCCACAAACATACAAGCTGCGACACAGCCCTCAATTTTAGACAGGCCCTCCCTGCCAAGGTAGGCCAGATACCCAAGGACCATCATGGTCTGAGCCCTGTTGCCCGTCTTCGCCAATCTTTGACCAAGGCGGCAAGCGGCGGCTTGTTTTGACACAGAAAGAAAGCATGCCCCTGTTGATTGACCCGGCCAACCCCACCTCTTCAGGTGCAGTTGCCAGCCCAACTCGTGCGCAAGTGCGGGGAGCACACCCTCCTTGGGCTCCCCTGTGGGCCATGGCGGCGGCACTGCTGCTCAATGCCTGCAGCACCCTCGCTCCTGTGGTTCCTGTGGTTCCTGTGGCCACCTTGCCCGAGCCCACGGCAGCCACAACGGCGGCCTTGCCCCCCCCACCACCTCCTGTCGCCGCAGCCCAAATGGCCGCAGTCCCAAAGAGCGAGCGCGCAGAACCCGTCAGCACCAAAGCCCTTGAACCCAGGCAGGCGGCCCTGCCCAGCCCACAGGCGACACTGGTGTCCCCTCAGTCACCCTTGTGGGTTTCTGAAAGCTTGGCCGGTCAGACACTGCAAGCGGTTCAACCGCTGGAAGCACCCACTGAATTGTGGGACCGCATTCGCCGCGCTTACGCCATGCCCGACCTTCAAAATGACCTGGTGACGGCGCAAGAGCGCTGGTATGCCAGCCGGCCCGATTACATCCAACGCATGACCGAGCGCTCGCGCAAATACCTGTTTCACATTGTTGAGGAGTTGGAGCGGCGCAACATGCCCAGCGAGTTGGCCTTGTTGCCCTTTATTGAGAGCGCCTTCAACCCGGAAGCGGTGTCCACCGCCAAAGCTGCAGGCATGTGGCAGTTCATGCCCGCCACAGGCAGAGATTTTGAGCTCAAGCAAAATGTTTTTCGTGACGACAGACGCGACGTGCTGGCTTCTACCCGCGCCGCGCTCGATTACCTGCAGCGCCTCTACACGATGTTTGGCGACTGGCACCTGGCGCTGGCGGCCTACAACTGGGGTGAAGGCAGCGTGGGGCGGGCCATTGCACGCAACAAACGCGCGGGCCTGGCCACCGGCTACGAAGACCTGAACATGCCCGCCGAGACCCGCAACTATGTGCCCAAGCTGCAAGCCATCAAGAACATCGTCGGCTCGCCCGCGAATTTCAATGCCGAGCTGCCCCTGATTGAGAACCATCCCTATTTCCAAGAGGTGGAGATCAGCCGCGACATCGACGTGAGCCTGGCCGCGCGGCTGGCCGACGTCAAGATCGACGACTTTCGCGCCCTCAACCCCTCGGCCAGCCGGCCCGTGATCTTGGCCGCAGGCACCCGGCAAATTTTGCTGCCCTGGAACAACGCCGAGGTGTTCAAGCGCAACTTTCAGGCCCACAACTCCGGCCAGTTCGCCAGTTGGACCGCCTGGACTGTGCCCAGCACCATGAACGTGGCCGAGGCGGCCAAGCGCAGCGGCATGAGCGAAGCCGAGCTGCGTGCGCTCAACAGCATTCCTCCGCGCATGCTGATCAAGGCCGGCTCTGCCCTGCTGGTCACACGCAGCGCCAAGATCAGCGAGGACGTGTCCATGCAAGTGGCCGACAATGGCCGACTGGGACTGGCCCCCGAAATCTCTCATCGCCGCACCACGGTCAAGGCGCGACCGGGCGAGACCGTGGCATCCCTGGCCAAGCGCCACAAGCTCAGCGTCCAGCAAGTGGCCGAATGGAACAAATTGGCCGCCACCGCCAGCCTCAAGCCGGGTCAGAGTGTGGTGCTGTTCATGCCCGGCAATGTGGTGGCCAGCACCAAAACCGCGGCACGCAAAGCCCCGCCCAAAAAGACCTTGGCCGCCCGCCCAGCCTCGCAAAAAATAGCGGCCAAAAGCCCCTGAGGGCCAGCGCATGAGCGACAGCGGCCTGTGTCCTCAGGCCCTGAAACGGTCCTTGGCCCGGCGGGCAAAGTCATTGGTGTAGGTGCGATCGACGTCCAATTTTTCCAGCCGGAGTGCAGGCTCAGAAGAGGACATCACACGCCAGACATTGCGCGCCGCCTCAGGCGCCAACAGCCCATCGGGCGAGATGGCCTCGCGCACCTTGTTGAAGGCCGCCAAGTAAAGCGCCCTGTCGCCCAGCAAATAGGCCTCAGGCACGGTCTTGAGCATGTCGGCGGGGCCCGCCGTTTGCAGCCATTTGAGGGCATGCACCACGCCGTGGGCCAGGGCCTGGCAGGTGTTGGGGTGACGTTGCACAAAATCAGCGGGGGCATGCAAGCAGCTGGCCGGCACCGGCCCGCCAAAGACATCGCTGGTGCCCTTGAGCGTGCGCGTGTCAAACAAGATGCGAACTTCGGCACGCTGCTCCAAGGCGCTCATCACGGGCTCAAACTGCGCCAAGGCCTCAATCTGACCCGAACGCAAGGCCGCCATGGCAGCGCCGGCCTCGGTCTCTACCCACACCACGTCCTCGGGGGCCAGCCCGGCTCGCGCCAAGACCACCCGCGCCAACAACCCCGCGCCCGAACCCCGCTCAGACACGCCGATGCGTTTGCCCTTGAGGTCCAGCAAAGAACGGTAGGTGGGCATGTGGCGCAATGACACGCCCAGCGCAGCCTGCGGCGCACGGGACTGCAGCACAAAAGCCTGGTGAGACAGGCCACGCGCTTGCAACAACAGCGTGTTTTCAAAGTGGCCGGCGCACACGTCAGCGCCGCCTTCAAGATGCAGCTCCAAGGCCCGGCGGCTGCTGCCGGCCTCTTGAATCTCCACCGCCAAACCTTCGCTGCGAAAGTAGCCCAACTGATCAGCAATGGTCAGGGGCAGGTGCAAAAAACTGGACTTGCCGCCCACCGCCACCACCACGCGGCTTTTCTCCAGCTTGGGCTGGGCGTGCAGCTCAGGCGCGGCCACGCAGGCGGCTGCCAGCACGGCCCTGAGCGCAAAGCTGCGGCGGTGAACAAGTCGAGCGCTACCAAGCATGGGGAGAATCAAACTGAATGCGACACCTCACCATAAACAGGTCTGCGCTGGATGGCATCCGGATCATCCCCGTGGGGGTTTTACCCAATCGGGCACGGCCCTCACACAGTCAGCGCAACTCAGTTCAAAAAGCACCCAACAAAAAAATGGCAATGTTGACCGCCAACGCCAGTATCCACACCAAGCTGCGCAGAGAGGCCCGGTTCACCACATACAGGTAGATGTAGAGCACGCGCAGACCTACAAAGGTCAGGGCCAAGAGGTCCAGCCGGCTTTGAACCGCGCCCAGTTGATGGGCCACGATCACGGCCGCAAAGAAAAAGGGCAGCGCCTCAAAGCTGTTGGCCTGTGCGTTGTTGGCACGCGCCCGCCAATCGCCCTGGCGGGCCAACCAGGCACGCGGATCGTCGTTGTCGTAGCCACCCTCGCGCCTGGGCTTGTTCATCAAGCCAGACTTGGCGATGCCGGCGCTGACAATGGGTAACAAAGCCGCCACCAGCATGCACGCGTGGGCCAGGGTGAAAGAAGCATGGTTCATGGCTTGAGGGTGTCAAAAAACAAAAGATTCAACGCCTGTCCACCAGCGCATGCGCAATGGTGCCCAGGTCCACATACTCGAGCTCGCTGCCCACGGGCACGCCCCGGGCCAAGCGGGTGACCTTGACGCCACGGCTCTTAAGACCCTGTGAAATCACATGTGCGGTGGCCTCGCCCTCGGCCGTGAAGTTGGTGGCCAGGATCACCTCCTGCACCTCGCCATCCTGGGCGGGCGGCAACTCGCCGGCACTGTCTCGCGGGCTGACCCGGTCAAACAACTGCTGCAAACCAATGTCATGCGGGCCAATGCCGTCCAGCGGGCTGAGCTTGCCCATGAGCACAAAATACAAGCCTTTGTAGGCCAAGGTGCGCTCCATGGCGGCTTGGTCGGCCGGGGTTTCGACCACACACAGCTTGCTGCGGTCGCGCTGAGGGTGTTGGCAGGTGGCGCACACCTCTTGCTCGGTGAGCGTGTTGCACAAGCTGCAATGGCGCACATGGTTGACCGCATGCTCCAAGGCGTGGGCGATTTGCAAGGCGCCTGGCTTGTCGTGCTGCAACAAATGAAAGGCCATGCGAGCGGCCGACTTGGCGCCCACGCCGGGCAAACGGCGCAGGGCGTGTGTCAAAGCGTCAAGGGCATTGCCGTCGGCCATGGGGAAAGAAGACTCCAGTGGTGAGCGCTTCAAAAAGGCAGCTTCATGCCACCGGGCAGGCCAGGCATGCCCGCGGTCAGCTTGCCCATTTTTTGCTGACTGGTGTCTTCGGCCTTGCGGGCCGCGTCATTGAAGGCGGCCGCCACCAGGTCTTCGAGCATGTCTTTGTCGTCGGCCAGCAAGCTGGGGTCGATCTGCACGCGCTTGACCTCGTGCTTGCACGTCATGGTGACCTTGACCAGGCCCGCGCCCGATTCGCCTGTGACCTCTACAAAAGCCAGCTCGTCCTGGGCTTTCTTGAGGTTGTCCTGCATGGTCTGGGCCTGCTTCATCAGACCGGCGAGTTGTCCCTTGTTGAACATGGCAAAAATCCTTGTGGTGATGCGAAAAAAATCAGGCCTTCAGCCCCAGTGGCCAAAATGGCCCGTGCACTATGCGCCTACGGCCTGCGACCAGGGCTTGATGCTGCCGGGAACCACACGGGCACCCCATTGACGCACCAACTCCTGCACAAAAGGGTCATTGTCGATGATCTGCTGCGCCTGTTGCTGCCGCTCGGCCTGGGCGGCGGCCAAGCGCTTGGCCAGGCTGTCGCCAACCGGGCCGAGCTCGACCAGCAATTGCCGCGGCGCCGCCGCATCGAGCGACTGCAGCGCCAGCAACAACTTCTCGGTGCTCACAGGGTGCTGCAGCGATTGGTTGGCCACCCGCAGCGTCCAAAGGCCCTCCTGCTGGGCCACCAGTTCGGACTGCATGGCCAACTCGCGCACCAGCGCGGTGATGAGCTCGGCCGCCAAAAGGCGCTGCACCCAGCCTGCCCACAGCTCGCCCAGCGCGCTGGTGGGTAAGACCAGCACCTGGGCCTCAGCGGCGGCGGGCGCTGACCCAGCCCTGCCGACAGGCGGCGCAGGCTCTTGTTCAGGGTCCGCGTGTTCAAGTTGGGGGGGCTGAGCCTGAACGTCTGGCGCCCTCACGTGCTCAGGCTCGCTCTGCCAGGGCGGCAGAACTGGGGCAGGCGCGACTGCTGTGGGCCGCAAGGCGGACACAGTCACGGCAGGTGGCAAGGCAAGGGGGCCGGCGGTCGCCGAGGAGACGACCGGCTCAGGGGGCGACTTTTTTGGGGGCTCGACGGCACCCCCTGCGCGTTCCGTGCTGGCAGCGCCGGCCGCGTGGCCGGGCTTTTTGAAAGCCAACAAGCGCAGCAACACCATGGTCAGCGCCGCGTATTCGTCGGGCGCCAACCCCAGCTCGGCGCGGCCGTGCACACACAGGCTGTAAAGCAGCTGGGTTTCATCGGCCGGCAGTTGGGTGGCCAAAGCGGCCACCTCGGCCCATTCAGGGTCGGCGGACTCGGCCTGATCAGGCACGGCCTGCATCACCGCCATGCGCTGGAGCACCATGCTCATTTCTTCCAGGGTGGAAGCGGCGCTCAAGCCGTTGACGCGCAAGGTCTCGCTGAGCGCGACCACAGCCCGGCCATCGCCAGCCGCCAAGGCCTGGAGCAGCCCCAACACATGGCTGCGGTCTACGCTGCCCAGCATTTGGCGAACGCCCACCTCATCGAGCCGGCCCGAGCCAAAAGCAATGGCTTGGTCGGTCAGCGAGAGCGCATCGCGCATGGAGCCCCTGGCGGCCCGGGCCAGCAAACGCAGCGCGCCTGGCTCGGCCGGAATCTGCTCGGTGGCCAACACGCCGCTCAAGTGCTCCACCATGGTTTCTGGCGCCATGGGTCGCAGGTTGAACTGCAAACAACGCGAGAGCACGGTGGCCGGCACTTTTTGCGGATCGGTGGTGGCCAGCACAAATTTGAGGTACTCGGGCGGCTCCTCCAGCGTCTTCAACATGGCGTTGAAAGCCGTGTTGGTCAGCATGTGTACCTCGTCGATCATGAAGACCTTGAAGCGCCCGACCACAGGCTTGTACACCGCTTGCTCCAGCAGCTGGGCGATTTCATCGACCCCTCGGTTGGAGGCGGCGTCGAGCTCGGTGTAGTCCACAAAACGGCCCACATCAATGTCGGTGCAGGCCTGGCACACGCCACAAGGCTGGGCCGTGATGCCGCCCTGCCCGTCGGCGCCCAGGCAGTTGAGCGACTTGGCCAAAATCCGTGACACCGTGGTCTTGCCCACACCGCGCGTGCCGGTGAACAGGTAGGCATGGTGCAGGCGCTGGGTCTGCAAGGCGTTGCCCAAGGCCTGGACCACATGCTGCTGACCGACCATTTCGGTAAAACTCTTGGGTCGGTATTTGCGGGCCAAAACGAGGTAAGACATGAGGCCATTCTAAGTGGCCGCAGCAGCCTGATGCGCCCGCAGGGCAGCACCAAACACCACGGCCCAAGGCAGAAAAACCCACCCACTTGCCGCAGGGATGCCGCGCGGCGACTTACAATGCAAGCTGACGGGCCTTCCCGCATGGTGAAGCGGCCAACCGGGTCAGGTGGGGAACCAAGCAGCCCTAACTGTGGAGCCAGTGCCGGGGTCAGGCTCGTCAACCCTCTTTGATGACAGTGGGCCTGCGGCTCACTTCAAGTCAGGGACTTGTCGCCAAAACAGCGATGGCCCCCTCACCCCACCTCAAACTCAGTTTGAGCTCCGCCCCAAGCCCCCCGCTTGGCGCAGCACATCTTCTATGGCCTCGGTGGTGTTGCGCGCGTGCTCGGCAATTTGTGCGGGCATGGCGGCGATGGAGTCCAGCGGGTAGGTGCCGCTGACCACGCCCTTGAAGGCGACCTCGGCCGCCAGGGCATCACGGCCCAGGCCGTCCAAGGCGGCCAACAGGCAGGCGCTCAGGCTGGCCAGGCCCGCGTCGGTGAACAAGTCCAGGCCCTCGTGGCTGACGCGGTAGTCAAACTCGCCAGGCTGAAACTCATCCACGTGCAAACGAACAATCATGCGACCACTCCGGTGGTGGCGCGCGAGCGCCAGTTGTCCAAAGCGCCCTGCCCGGCTTGCTGACCGCTGGCCAGGCAGGCAGTCAGCAGGTAGCCACCTGTGGGGGCTTCCCAGTCCAGCATTTCTCCGGCGCAAAACACCGCTTGGTCTGGCCACGGCAGGGCTTGCAAACGCAACTGGGGCGAAAGGGATTCAAATCGCACGCCGCCCGCGCTGCTGATGGCCTCGTCCAGCGGGCGCGTGGCTTTGAGCGGCACGCGCAAGCCCTTGATGGCCAGTGCCAGGCGTTCAGGGTCTTGCCAGGCGGCTTTGTCCAAGAGTTCGTGCAACAGGGCCGACTTGATGCCGTCCAGCCGCAGCCGGCCTTTGAGGTGCGAGGCCATGGAGCGCGAGGCGCGCGGCCTGCGCACCTCGGCCAGCACCTCTTGGGCGCTGCGGTCGGGCAGCAAGTCGAGCTCAAAACTGGCGTGACCGTGGGCCAAGATTTCATCGCGCAACACGCTGGAAGCGGCGTAAATGAGGCTGCCTTCCACGCCGGTTTGGGTGGCCACAAACTCGCCCTTGCGCTCAAAGTGGCGCCCGCGTGAATCGCTCACGCGCAAGGCCACCGACTTGAAGGGCTGGCCGGCAAAGCGGCTGCTGAAGTGCTCGCTCCAGCCGCCACCGTCCGCACCTGCCACGTCAAAGCCGCCATTGGACGGTTGCAAAGAGGCCACTTCCACGCCCTGGGCCAGGAGCCAGGGCACCCAGGCCCCGTCGGAGCCGAGCCTGGCCCAACTGCCGCCGCCCAAGGCCAAGACCACCAGCGGGGCAGCCACGCAGCGCTCGCCGCTGGGGGTGGCAAAGCGCAAGGCGCCGCTGTCGGTCCAGCCTTGCCAGCGGTGGCGCATGGAAAAACGCACCCCAGCTTGTCTGAGCTCGTGCAGCCAGGCGCGCAGCAAGGGGGCGGCCTTCATGTCGCTGGGAAACACCCGGCCTGAGCTGCCCACAAAGGTGCCCACGCCCAGCTGGGCCGCCCATTGGCACACCTGGGGGCTGCCGAACTCGGTCAGCCAGGGCGCCACCTGCGCTTGGCGCTCACCATAGCGGGTGACGAACTTGTCAGCGCTTTCTGAGTGGGTGAGGTTGAGCCCGCCGCGCCCGGCCAGCAAGAACTTGCGGCCCACAGAGGGCATGGCGTCGTACACCCGAACAGGGGCGCCGCCACGGGCCAAGACCTGGGCGGCCATGAGCCCGGCCGGGCCGCCCCCTATGACAGCCACTTCGAAAGGGGATGACACAGGCTCTGCCACATCAGGGGCCAAAAAAGAGGGGGCCAAAAGGGAAGGAGCCAATAGGGTGTCCAAAAACTTGTCCAAGTGCGGGGCTGGGAGGGGCGGTGGATTATGCGGCCGGCAAGGCTGGCGGCTCTGGCACCTCCACCAATCTGCCCTGCCCGGTCAAAAAGGCCGCCCTCACCTGCGCCCCACCCTGCCAGGCCTGCACCGCGTGTCTGTAGACCTGCATCTGGGCCAGCAGTTCGGGCTGGGTTTGGGGCTGGGCGGCAGACTTGTAGTCCAGCACCCACCAACCGCTGTCGCGGTGGCGCACCAGCCGGTCCAGGCGCAAGAGTTGGCCGGCATGGGCCAGTTCCACCTCGCTGCCGTGCCACAGCAGCTGCTCGGTCTGCCAGACCCAGGCGCCCTCGCCGTGCAAAATGCGTTCGGCCGCCGCGCGGGCTTGTTCGGCCTGAGACGCGTCCAGGCGAAATTCACGCGCGGCCGACTGCACTTGGGCGGGCGCCACCGCGCCCCACTCCAACAAGCGGTGCATGGCTTGGCCGATGCGGGAGGCTTCGCTGTCGGGGGCCACCTCCAGTTGCGCGGGGCGCAGGTTCTCGGCAAGCGTGGGCAACACAGGCAGAAAAATGGTGGAAGGGGCAGCGCTTGAGCTCAAAGCCTCCGGTGTGGCAACCTGCGTGTGATCTGTCAACTCAAGAGGCTCGGCCAAGTCTTCCAAGCGCTGCCACCATGAAGCAGGCCCAGCAGCACTGGCACGCGCCGGCTCTATGGAGGACAAACCCAGCACCTGCCTGGCCCGGGTCATGGCCACATACAGCATGTTGAGCTCTTCGCGGTGGCGGGCCTGCTTTTCAGCGTCCAGCGCCAGCCGAATGCACGCCGGTGGCCGGCTTTCGCTGAGCAAAAACGCAAAGCGCAAGGGGTGCATCGCCTGGCCCGGCCAGTCCACCAGCACGCCCATGCTTTCGGACGCTCGCGCGGGGGTGTGCGTGTCCACCAGCAACACCACCTCGGCCTCCAGGCCCTTGGCGCCGTGGATGGTGAGCAGGCGCACCGCCTCTTCAGACACCGTGGCCGGGGCCGCCATGCCGCCGGCTTTGAGCGCACGCACCAAGGCATAGGGCGTGATAAAGCGCCCGCCTTCATGGTTGAGCGCGGCCATCAGCAAGGCGCTGAGGTTGGCCAGCACGGCGGGGCGCTGAGCCGCAGGCGCGGCGGCGGCGTAGCGGGCCATGACGTCGCCGTCGGCATAGATGGACTGCAGCGCGTCGTGCGGCGGCAACTCTTGCACCCAGCGCTGCCAGCGCGCCAACACCGCGCCCAACTCACGCAGGGGCTGGGCCTCGGGTTGGGACAGTTCGGCCACGCTGCCGGGCTGAGCCTGCAAGAGCGCCAGCCAAGGGCTGTGCGTGCGCTGGGCCGCCAGGGCCAGCGGCACGAGAGCCGGGTTGTCCACGCCAAACAGAGGCGAGCGCAGCACGCGCGCGAGCGACAGGTCGTGGCGGGGCGAGACCAGCACGTCAAGCAGGGCCACCAGGTCTTGCACCTCGGCGCGGTCCATGAGCGCGACTTTTTCACCCACTTCGGCGGGCAGGCCCAGGGCCTGCAGGGCCTGCTGCAGGGGCAGCAAGTTGCTGCGCTTGCGCGAGAGCACCATCAGGTCGCGGGGCCGCAGCCCACGCTGCGCCATGTGCAGGGCCAGCCAGCGGGCGGCTTGGCGCGCTTCCAAGGTGCGCAGGGTTTCTTCAGGCGTCTGACGGGGCGTGTGCAGGCTGTCGCGCCAGACCAACTCGGCCTGGCCGTCCTCGGGCGCATCCTTGTCTGGCCTGGGAATGGCGGGCAGGCGCAGCACCTGCCCCGTCTGGGCCGAGGCGCTGGTATGCGCTCTAAAACCAGGGTAGGCATCGCTCGGGTCGGCGGCGGCCGCCCCCATGGCGGCATTGACCACGGCGATCACCCGCTGGGCGTTGCGCCGGGTGTGGTCGCAGCTGAGCACGTCGCCGCCCAGGCCATCGCGCACAAACTGCTGGGCGGCCACAAACACCTGGGGCTCGGCGCGGCGAAAGCGGTAAATGCTTTGCTTGGGGTCGCCCACCAAAAACACGCTGGGCGCACGGCCGGCGCCGGCATAGCTGTCCAGCCAGGCGCGCAGCGCCTGCCACTGCAGCGGGTTGGTGTCTTGGAACTCGTCAATGAGCAGGTGGCGCACCTGGGCGTCCAGCTTTTCTTGCACCCAGCCTGAGAGCACCTCGTCGCTGAGCATGCGGCGGGCAGCGCGTTCAATGTCGTTCATGTCCACCCAGCCGCGCTCATGCTTGAGCTTGGCAAACTCGGCCATCAGCAGGCGGGTGAGCCTGGCCATGCGCTGCTGAAACACCCAGGCCTCGTGCTGGCGCAACAGCTCCACCAGCTCCTGGGCCAGGCTTTGCGCTTGGCGCACGTCCTCATGGTCTTGGGCTTTGCCCAGCTTGCGGGGGGTGCGTTTCTCGCGGGTCAGCAGCGCATCGAGCACGCCATCTAAATCTTGGCTGAGCAAGGCCTGCTGCAAGTCCAGCCCCAAGGCGGCGTGGCTGGGGGCTTTGAGCTGGCTGAGCACGCCAGCCGCGCTGGCCAAGAGCGCGTGCACAGGCGCCAGACCCAGGGCCTGGGCCGGCGCGGTGATGCCGGCATAGCGAGGAAATTGTTGGGCCATGGAGTCAATCGCACTGTCCACCGCGCCCGCCGCGTCGGCCAGGGCAAACTCCACGCGCTTGTCCAGCCCGGCCTGCAGGGCCTTGTCGGTTTGGAACCGGCCGTGGACGCGCACCAAGGCGTCAAAGTCGGCGCGTGCCTCGGGCTGGGCCAGCAAGGCGGCATAAAAACGCGGCCACACCAGCGCCTTGGCGGGACCGTCGTCTTCCAAGAGTTCGTAGTGAACGGGCAAGTCGAGCTCGCGCAGCACGGCCACCGGGGCGTTGCGCAGCAAGGCTGAAAACCAGCTGTGGAAGGTGCGAATTTGCACCGGCCGCCCGGCTGCCAGCACCTGGGCATACAGGCCGCTGAGTTTGTCGCACAGGGCCTGGGCGTGCGCGGGCTGGTCCAGGCCAGGCACGCCGCGCTCGCGCAGGGCCTGCATCAAGGTGGCGGGGTCGGCACCCGCAAATTCTTTGAGCCATTCGTACAGGCGGGCGCGCATTTCGCCCGCGGCTTTGCGGGTGAAGGTGATGGCCAAAATGTCTTGGGGCGCGCAGCCGGCCTCGCCGGTGCGCGCATCGGGCTCGAGCAGCGCCCGCAGCATGCGGGACACCAGCATCCAGGTTTTGCCCGCGCCAGCGCAAGCCTCCACGGCCACGCTGCGCCTGGGATCGCAGGCCACAGCGTAAAAAGCGGCGGCCTCCACCGGCCGGCCGTTGTGCTCATAAGAGCCGACACTCATGCCAGCCCCCCTGGCGCCACAAAATCTTTGCGGCACAGGCCGCGCGCCTGGCAATACTCACAGGCTTGGCCATCGCCCAAGGCGCGCAGGGGCTGGCCCGCGTGCAGGCGGGCCATATCGTGCACCATGCCCGCTTGCAAGAGGGCGCGCAGTTCAAGCACCTGGGGTTGAGGACAGGTCTTGGTCTGGCCTTTTTCGCCCACATTCACATAAGCGGCGCTCAACTCAGCCTCGCCCAGCAAGGCGGCGTAAAAGGCCAGTTGGGTGTCTTCGGCGCCGCTTTTCAAGCGCTCGCGGGTTTTGTCTGTGCTTTCGGTTTTGTAGTCCAGCAGCTGTGGCCGGCCGTGGGCATCGCGGTCCATGCGGTCTATCTT
>CANHKH010000004.1 GCA_947460165.1 Comamonadaceae bacterium | reverse complement strand
CCCAACTCGCCCATACGCACCATGGCCGACGTGGTCGAGACGGCGCGCAAGCGGCCTTTGAGTTTTTCTTCTGTGGGCGTGGGCACGGCGCACCACCTGCTGGGCGAGTGGATCAATTCAGAGCAAAACGTGCAGATGCTGCACGTTCCCTTCAAGGGCGGCACCGCCGCAGCCACCGAGGTGATGGCCGGCCGGGTCGATGTGTTGATTGAGACCATGACCGCGGCCCTGCCTTTTGTGCAGTCTGGCCAATTGCGGGCGGTGGCGGTGAGCTCGGCCGGGCCCGTGAGCGTGTTGCCTGGGGTGCCCACCATCAGCACGGTGATTCCTACGCTGCAGTACGAGTCTTGGCTGGGCGTGACCTTGCCTGGCAGCACGCCTGCACCCGTGGTGGCCAGCATCAATGCTGCCATTCTCGCGGCCTTGGCCGACCCGGCCATTGCCAAGCGCCTGGCCGACTTGGGCGGTGCCGCTGCCCCCACCAGCCCCGAAGCTTTCAAAGCCCGGGTGGAAAGCGAAGTGGCGCGATTTAACCGCGTGGTGGACAGCCGCAAGATTGAGCGGGAATGAGCTCGGCCCCGCATTCTGGCGCGTCCCCTTTTGAGCAGATGCTGCCTGCCCAACATTCAACCTTACACTCGTTCTTTTTGAAAACATGTTCCAAAAAAACTGCTGGTATGTCGCCGCTCAGGCAAGCGATCTAGGTCGCGAACTCACCCAACGCTGGATCACGGGCGAGCCCGTGGTTTTGTTTCGCAACTTGGCGGGCCAGCCCGTGGCCCTGGAGGACCGGTGTCCGCACAGGCGTGCGTCTTTGTCCAAAGGCACGCTCATTGGCGATACGGTGCAATGCGGCTACCACGGCATGACCTTTGACTGCAGCGGCAGCTGCGTGCGCATTCCGGGCCAAGAGCAAATTCCAGCGGCCATGAAAGCCAGGGCCTATCCGGTGGTTCAAAAATGGCATTGGGTCTGGA
Source organism: Comamonadaceae bacterium (assembly GCA_947460165.1). Lineage (GTDB taxonomy): Bacteria > Pseudomonadota > Gammaproteobacteria > Burkholderiales > Burkholderiaceae_C > Polaromonas. The sequence goes on along the minus strand of CANHKH010000004.1, from coordinate 25,761 downwards.
TTTGGATGGGCGATGCGGCGCTGGCCGACGAGGCGCTGATCCCCGACCTGCGCTACAACGACACGCCAGGCTGGACCGTCACAGGCGGCATGCTGGTTGTCAACGCCAACTACCAGCTGCTCACCGACAATTTGCTGGACCTCACGCACGAGACTTTTGTGCACACCAAAACCATAGGCAACGCGGCCGTGGCCGAAACGCCCATGGAGGTCAAGGTGGTGGGCCAAGAGGTGCACGTGCAGCGGGTGATGCGCGACACGCCGCCGCCGCCGCTTTTCAAGCGGGTGCGCAATCTCACGGGCCACATTGACCGCTGGCAAATCATCCGCTTTCAGCCCCCGTGCAGCGTGTCCATTGACGCCCGCGGCTACCCCACGGGCAGCGAAGACCTGGAGCTCGGTTTGCGCTGGTTTTCCATCAATTCCATCACGCCTGTGGATGCGCGCACCAGCCACTACTACTGGACCATCACGCGCTGTTTTGCGCTGGACGACCAAGAGGTCACGGACTTGGTGCACAAGCAAATCTTGGCCACCTTCATGGAAGACGTGGACGTGCTCGAAGCACAGCAGCGCCTGATTGATACCGATACCCGCCAATTGCCCGAGGTCAGCGTCAAAGCCGACTTTGGCTCCGTGGCCGCCAGGCGCATTGTGCAGCGCCTGATTGAGCAAGAGGCCAAGTAAGGCTTGCTGGGGTCAGGCAGGCGGGCCCGCCTTTTTTATGCCCCAGGCCCAGGGTGACCACAAAGCCTCAGGCCAGGGTGTGCAAAGGAATGTCTTGCCGACTGGCCAGGCTGTCTAAGCGGCGCCGGCTCATGCCGGCCAGCCAAGCGGCCAGCGCTTGGTGAACTTCGGGCTTGAACATGTCTTTGACCGGGTGGCCCAGGGCCACGCCTGCGGCTGCGCACAGGCGCTGGGCAAAGTGGGGCTCCAGGGCCGCCACGGCCACGCGGCCGTCTTGGCAGGCGTAGAGCCGGTAGCCCGCATGCGCGCCGCCCACGGCGCCTTCAGGTGTGCTCATCTTCCAGTCGCGCGGCAGCGCCAGCCAGGCCGCAGCTTGCGACAAGGCCACCTCGTGCAAGCTGCCCTTGCCGGTGTTTTTTTGCATCAGCACGGCCTGCAGCACCGCCTCGCTGGCCATCAGCGCGCCCCCCATGTCGGCAAACAAGCTGGCGGGCAGCGCCATACCGGGCACCAGGCCCACCTCGGCCTGGTAAGTCAGGTCGTGGCCAGGCACCTCGGCCAAAGGCCCCGGGGCGCCCACAATCTGCACCAGGCTCAGCTGCGGGTGGGCGCGGCGCAAGGCCTTCCAGTCCAGGCCCAGTTTGGTCAGCGCTGAGGGCCTGAACGAGGTCAGCAGCACATCGCAGCGCGCCAGGCGCTTGTGCAGCGCCGCTTGCCCACGAGGGTCTTTGAGGTCCATCGTGAGCTCTTGAATGCCTTGGTGCAGCAGGCCGTAACCTTGGGGCGTGTAGGCCTGCATGGCGTCCCCGGCAGGCGGGTTCACCTTCAGGCAGCGCGCCCCCATGTCGGCCAAGCGCCTGAGCGCGGCGGGGCCAGGCAGGTTGAGTGCCAAGCTGATGATGCGCACGCCCTTGAGCGGGCGCTGCGGGCGAGCTTGTGCTGAGCTTGCAGCGATGGCTGGGCCAGGGGCGGTGTTTTGATTCATGCCTTGAATTTAACGCAGCCCGGGCAGGGGCTGTGCACCACCTGCCCAGGCTGCTGGATGGCCTGCGCAGAGGCTGCTTTTTGATGCCCTTCTAGATGAAGGAGATCATCAGGCTCCATCGCGGCGTCGGGGCAACCTGATTTGCAGGCACTCCAGATCGACCTTGGCAGCCAGAATGTCGCTCTCCATTCGCTGGAGATGCACCGTGGTGTGTTTACCCACGGCCTGGCCATTCACTTCACCGGTGCCTGACAGCACAAAGTAAAAACTGTTCTCTTCCAGAGCCAGTTTGGCATTGGCATTGACCTTGAAAAAAGCCAGTTTGGTTTCGCGTTCTGAAAACACGCCCATCATTTTGCTGGCCACCCCAGGCTGATCTTTCAGCGGCACCCATTCAAAGGCATTGGAGTTCATGAACACCGGGCGCTCGTAGCGTTCTTTGGGGTACACCAGCGCTCGGCCGTGAATGTGTTCCCACACGGCCTCGTAGGCGTCTTGGTTGACTTTGGTGCCGTCAGAATTAAAGTAGGTGTAAACACCTTTTTCGAATTTTCCTTTCTCCCTCAAAGCTGCGGCCGCATGCTCTTCTTCAGATTCTGCCGTGTAGCCCGAGCCACTGGCGCCGCCAAATTGCAGCAACAGGTTCCAGGTGTTGCCACTGGAGGTCTGCGGGCCGTAACGCGTGCCCTCGGGGAAGTAACCGATGGCACCCGGCGTAAAGCAGCCATCTCTGTCGTAATCAAAGCTTCCTTCGAGTTGCAGACGCACTTGGTCAAAATTGTGGCGGTGCCGTGGCGAGAAAAAGTCACCCTGAATATTGACCAACTTTAAAGCAAAGTTGTCTGGGCCGGGCTCTCCCTCAAGTATGCGCACGGCACGAATGACCCCCTCACGGATCTGATTGTTCAGTGCGGTGACGCTGCGGCTTTCAATGGGTACGACTTGCATGTTTGTTTTCCAAAATGGTGCAGTTGTATTGATATAGAATAAATTTTCTCATAAATGATGCATGAAGGGTGGATGATTTTTCGATCCGTTGTAATAATAATTCATCAATCATCGTTTCAACTAAATTCTTCAATATGTTTGCACCTCAATATAAATTTAATTTGCTCTTGGCGGCTTTCGCCCTGTTTGCCTCCTCCCAGGCCGCCGCACAAGCAGAAAATTTCCCCAACAAGCCTGTCATTTTTGTCTCCTCCTCTGTGGCTGGTGGACTGACCGACGTGGTCGGACGGGTGCTGGGCGAGCGCATGAGCGCCAGTGCCGACATGCGAGCTCAGACTGTGGTGGTCAGCAATCGACCGGGGGCGGGGGGTGTGATTGCGGCCATGTCGGTCGTCAACGCTGCGCCCGACGGTCACACCTTGCTGATTGCGGACTTGTCCAATGCGGCGATTGCCCCTTTGCTCATGGACAAGCCGCCCTACGACACCCTGCGCGATTTCGCCGCTGTGTCCTTGATCGGAACGACCCCTTTTTACCTTGCCGTCAACGCTTCACTGGGGGTGAACAACTGGCGGGAATTCGTGGCCTATGCCAAGGCCAACCCCGACAAACTTTCTTACGGCACGTCGGGCTCTGGCACCATCCATCACCTGGCCACCGAGATGATGAAGACCCGGGCCGACATCAAGCTGCTGCACGTCCCCTTTAAAAGCAGCGGTCAATCGACGCCTGCGCTGCTGGCCGGCGACATACAAGTGCTGTTCTCGGCCTTTCAGGCCGTGGCGCCGCACATGAAGACGGGCAGGGTCAAGCTTTTGGCGGTGGCTGGCCCCGAACGCTCTTCGCAGGCGCCTGATGTGCCTACCTTTGCGGAACTGGGGCTCAAGGACATGATTTTCGTGCCCTCGGTTCATGCCCTGGCGCCCGCCGCAACGCCAAAGTCGGTGATCAACAAGCTCTCCGCCGAAATTAAAAAGGCTTTGCAGACCCCCGAAGCGATCAAGCGCTTTGAAGGCCTGGGCATTGACCCGGTAGGCAGCACGCCCGAGCAGCACTTGGTGCAACTGACCTCTGACCAAGCGGTGTACCGCGCAGCGGTGAAGTTGTCCGGGGCGAAAGTGGACTAAAGCGGGGCTTTCTTTGCCCCTGTCAGGACGGCAACGGGCTTTCAGCTGACATTGGCGAACCTTTTGTTGGCCGACATCCGAATTCAGCTTGATGTGGGCAGGCCGAGCTGGCCGCCAAAGTCCAGCGGCAGGCCCACGTAGTTCTCGGCCAGCGAGCGCGACATGGACTCGGAGTGGACCAGGTAATCGAGTTCGGCCTCCTGGACTTTTTGGCCAAAGCCGGCGGTGTCCGGGAATTGGTGCATCAAGGAGGTCAGCCACCAGGAAAAGCGCGCAGCCCGCCAGACGCGGGCCAAGGCCCGCTGTGAGTAGTGGTCTATGCCGGCGTCGCTTTTCTCAAGGTAGTGCTCGATGAGCGCGTTCGAGAGGTACTTCACGTCGCTGGCGGCCAGGTTCAGCCCCTTGGCGCCTGTGGGCGGCACGATGTGGGCCGCATCGCCGGCCAAGAAGAGCCGACCAAAGCGCATGGGCTCGGCCACAAAGCTGCGCAAGGGAGCAATGCTTTTTTCGATGCTGGGACCGGTCACCATGCGCTCGGCCATGTCCGGGTCCAGCCGGCGGCGCAGCTCGTCCCAAAAGCGCTGGTCGCTCCAGTTGGACACCTTGTCGTCCATGGGGCACTGAACGTAGTAGCGGCTGCGGGTGAGGCTGCGCATGGAGCACAGAGCAAAGCCCCTATCGCTGTTGGCGTAGACCACGGCATGTGGCGAGACCGGGGGCACATCGGCGAGCACGCCCAGCCAGCCAAAGGGGTAGACTTTTTCGTACTCGCGGATGGCGCCGGCGGGCACGCTGGCGCGGCAGACGCCGTGAAAGCCGTCGCAACCGGCGATGAAGTCGCACTCAATCACATGCGAGCGGCCGTCTTTTTCATAGCTCACTCGCGGACGCTCACCCTCAAAGTCATGCAGCTGCACATTGGCAGCTTCGTAGACCGAGGGCAGGCCGGCGGCCTGGCGCGCGTCCATCAGGTCGCGGGTGACCTCGGTCTGGCCGTAGGCCGTCACCACCTTGCCCTGGGTGAGCCCGGTCACATCGATGGGGTGGCGCGTGTTGGCAAACACCAGTTCGATGCTGTGGTGCACCGTGCCTTCGCTGTGTACACGCTCTCCCACGCCCGCCTCGTGCAGCAGGTCCACGGTGATTTGCTCCAGGATGCCGGCACGTATGCGGCCGAGCACATAGTCGGGGCTTTGGCGCTCGATGAGGATGGCATCGATGCCGGCCTTGTGCAGCAGCTGGCCGAGCAAGAGACCGGAAGGCCCGGCGCCGATGATGGCCACCTGAACGCGTTGGGGGGTCATGAAAGTGTCCTTGTGAACGGGGTGAAGCTGCCGCATGCGCAGTGCTCGAATAAGCTTAAGCTGAGCTGGGTTGGGCCTGCGAGTGGAGCCTCGTTTGTGTGCGCGATGAGCGGCTTTGCTGTGCGATGATCGCGCAATGTCTGGGCGTCTGAGCGCCTTCACCCCTTTTCTGACCACCTTGCCTGCCTTCCGCCATGTCTGTTTCTGCCGCTCCTTTGCCACCTGTGCGCCCCAACGGTCCACGCCGGGGCGCCACCCTGGCCCGGGCCGATGTCATCGAGGGCATGGCCAAGGGCATGGCGGTGTTGGAGAGCTTTGACACACAAAGGCAGCGCCTCAATGCCACGCTGGCGGCCGAGCGGGCGGGCTTGAGCCGCGCGGCGGCACGGCGTCACCTGCTCACCCTGGCCCACCTGGGCTACCTGGAGACCGACGGCAGCTACTACTGGCTGGCGCCCAAGGTGCTGCGTTTTTCAGGCACTTACCTGGCCACATCGCGGTTGCCGCGCGCGGTGCAGCCTACGCTCAACCGCCTGGCGGCGCAGACCCGAGATTCGTTTTCCGTGGCGGTGCTCGATGGCAGCGAGGTGGTCATCATCGGGCGCAGCGGCTACGAGGGGCGGCTCGCCAGTGATGCGGGTCCAGCCCCGGCGCGTGTGATGGCCTACGGACTGCACCTGGGCGCGCGCCTGCCTGCGCATGCCACGTCCACCGGGCGGGTGATGCTGGCGGCTTTGTCCAGGCCTGAGCTCAACGCGTGGATCAAGGCGCGCCTGGTGGCTGGCAGCTTGCCCAGGCTGACCCTGCACACCACCACCGACACGCGCCAGTTCAAGGCCCTTTTGGAGCAGGTGCGCAAACAGGACCATTGCGTGGCCAGCCAAGCGCATGAATTGGGCGTGCACGCGCTGGCCGTGCCCTTGCGCGACCTGCAGGGGCGCACGGTGGCTGCGCTCAATGTGGTGACCTCTGCCAGCCGCCTGGAAGGCCCTGCGCTGGCCGGGGAACTGCTGCCCCTGTTGATGGACGCTGCCCGGGAATTGCGCGAGCTGCTGTGAGGCTGCGCTCCATGAAAAAAGGCCGGTGTCTCCACCGGCCTTTTGAATGCAGCGCGAGGCTGATTACTTGACGTGCTTGCCGATCAGGCCGGCCATCTCGAACATCGAGACCTGGGCCTTGCCGAACACGGCCTTGAGCTTGTCGTCGGCGTTGACCATGCGCTTGTTGGCTTTGTCCTGCAGGCCCTTGGACTTGATGTAAGCCCACAGCTTGCTGACGATCTCAGTGCGTGGCAGCGGCTTGTCGCCCACCACAGCGGCCAGCGCGGGGCTCAGGGTCAAAGGCTTCATGAACGCAGCGTTGGGGGTGCGCTTTTTGGCGGGGGCCTTTTTGGCTGCAGCGGGCTTGGCAGGCGCGGCGGCTTTTTTGGCAGGAGCGGCCTTTTTAGCGGGTGCAGCTTTTTTGGCTGGGGCGGCTTTCTTCGCAGGGGCAGCAGCTTTTTTGGCTGGAGCGGCTTTTTTGGCCGGAGCGGCTGCCTTCACTGGGGCGGCGGCTTTCTTGGCCGGAGCAGCAGCCTTCTTGGCGGGGGCTGTTTTTGCTGGGGCTTTCTTTGCAGTTGCCATGATTTTTTCCTTCTTGAAGTTGAGAATTCACCTCGCAGAGCACTACTTCTTCGAGGCTAGGCGGATGCTACTGGAGAAAAAAGCGTTTTCCTAGAGAGAAAGCCTGTTTTTGCTGCCTTTTTGTTGCGGATTGGCCCAATGGCGCTCACTGAGCTGCCTAGAAGCCTCGATTGGGCTGTTGGCGCTGCGTGTTGCACCTGCCGCGCAGCACCGCGGCTGGCAGGCTTGACGGCCTTTTTGCAGGCGCAGGCCAAGCCGAATTCAAACGCTGGTCAGCCCCTTCCAGAGCATGTAAGCGGCCAGCAGATAGAGCACGCTGGCAAAAATTTTCTTGAGCTTGGCCACCGGCAGTTGGTGCGCGGCGCGGGCGCCCAGCGGCGCCATGAACACGCTGCAGGCGGCGATCACCCCCAGGCCTGGCAGCCAGAGGTAGCCAAATGAGCCTGCAGGCAGGTGGTCCAGGCCCTGGCCGCTGACGATGTAGCCGGCCACATTGGCCACGGCAATCGGAAAGCCCAGCGCGGCCGAGGTGGCCACAGCTTGGTGGGCGTTGACGTTGCACCAAGTCATGAAGGGCACGCTGATGAAGGCGCCGCCTGCGCCCACCAGGCCCGATAAAAAGCCAATCAAACCACCCGCCGCCACTTGGCCGGCAGGGCCTGGCAGCTGGCGACTGGGCTTGGGCTTTTTGTTGAGCAGCATTTGGGTCGCTGAAAAACCCACAAAGAGGCCAAAGAAAATCGCCAGGTAACTGCCCTTGAAAATGGCAAACACGCCCAAGCTGGCGATCAGGCTGCCCAACACGATGCCGGGCGCCAGGCGCTTGGCGAGGTCCCAGCGCACAGCGCCGCGCTGGTGGTGCGCGCGCACGCTGGAGACCGAGGTGAAGATGATGGTGGCCATGGAGGTGGCAATGGCCATTTTGACGTCCAGACCGGGCGCGGCGCCAAGGCCTGCCAAGATCTGGGTGAGAAAGGGCACCATGATCATGCCCCCACCAATGCCCAAGAGCCCGGCCAAAAAGCCGGTGCCCATGCCAATGGCAGCCAATTCAAGGATGAGCAGGGGTTCAAGCGTCATTGTTGTTCTTGGGGCAGGGCTTGAACGCCCGGAAAAAAGGTGTCTGCGGGTACCACTGGACCGTCATCCTGAACCGGGGTTCAGGTGGGCGAGGGCAGAAAGGCGTCGGGTTCGTCTGACGCGAGACGATCACACCTGCCTGACGATGTACCAAGCCCGTGCTCAATGAGCATTGGTTCAAGGAAATATAAAGCCCAATGCGATCCGCAGACAAGCTCATTGTAGGCGCTCAACACCGCTGCGGTGCGGCGTGTCACAGCTGCTTGCATGGATAAAAAGAGGTCAACGCATGGGCGGGGCCAAACGCAGGCCCCAGCGCGGCTCAAATCAGTTGACCGTCGCCGGCCAGCGCATGGTCCAGGCGGCCTATCAAGTTTTGCAGGTCTGCGGGCAAGGGCTGGTCGCCTTGTGGGGGCAGTGCTCGCTGATGGGCGGGCGGGGCAGTGGCCGCACCTGCCTGTTGCTCGCTCAACTCAAAGGCCAGGTTCAGCGCTGCCAACACGGCTATGCGGTCGCGCGCCCTGAGCTTGCCGGCGTCGCGGATTTTGCACATGGCGGCATCGACTTTGCGCACCGCTTGCTGCAGGCGCTCCTCGCCGCCTTCAGGGCAGCCCAGCAGGTAGCTCTGCCCCATGATTTGCACTTCAAGTTGCTTCATGCGGAGGTCTTGGTGGTCGGGTCGGGGCTGGCCTGGGCCGGTGCTTGCGGCAGGCGCTGCAGCAAGGCGTCGACCCGGGCGCGGGCGGCATGCAGGCGTGACTTGAGCGAATCACGCTCTTGCGTGAGCGCCTGCAACTGCTCACTGAGCAGCGCGTTGGTGCGCTGCAACTCCCCATGGCGCAGCAGCAAGCGCTCAACGCGCTCGACCAGCTGTTCAAGGTTGGGGTTGTCTGACATTGTTTGAATATTGTAGGGTGACGCCATGGTCAGCTGCGTAGAATAAAGGCGTTGGTGCTCGCTGCGTGGTTCACATGCGGCAGTTCAACGGGAAGCAGGAGGGCGCCCCAGCCACGCGGTCATCAGCCGCCGCCGCTGAAAGCCAAACCTGCGCTGCCCCCGCAACGGTCAAACGAACGAGTCCTCTCCAGCCCTGAGCTTGGAGGCGACATCCGCTTTTCTCTATCAGCCACTGAGTGCCTTGAACAAGCGCTTGGGAAGGCGAGAAGGGTCGCTTCGTCAGCCCGGATACCGGCCAACACGGTGGACGCACGCCTTGACGGGTGCGCGTTCGTGACGCCCATGCACTGTCGGGGAAGGCGGTGAGGGCTTTTTTGTTGAGCTTTTAACCATGAAAACTTCGTACACGCCTGCGCGCTTGGCCGTGCTGGGTGGACTCGCCCTGGCGGCCAGCCTGCTGCAGGCCCAAACCCCGTCTTTGGCCCCGGTGGTGGTGACTGCCACCCGAACCGCCACACCCATCACCGACCAGCTCAGTGAAATCACCCTGATCAGCCGGCAAGACATAGAGCGCTCGGGCGCCCAAAGCCTGGTGCAACTGCTCAGCTTCTCGCCTGGCCTGCAAGTCTCCCCGGAGTCGGTGCGAGGTGCCACGGCTTCTGTGTTCATTCGCGGCAGCAACAACCAGCATGCCCTGGTGTTGGTCGATGGGCAGCGGGTGTCGTCAGCCACCGTGGGCGCTACCGCCATTGCGCACTTGCCGCTCGAGCAAATTGACCGTGTGGAGGTGCTGCGCGGTTCGGCCAGCAGCTTGTACGGCGCCGATGCCTTGGGTGGCGTCATCCAGGTCTTTACCCGCCAGGGTGAGCGCGCACCAGCGCCCGAGCTTGCGCTGACCTTGGGCAGCTACGGCACGCGCGCAGCCAGTGCCTCGTATGGCGGTAAGGTCGATGGCAGTCGTTTTCGCATCAGCGTGGGCCGTGAACTGAGCTCGGGCTTCAACGACATCCGGGCCGCCAAGGGCGGCTACTTCGACGCCTTCAACCCAGACCGCGACGGCTACCAGCAAAGCAGTCTGGCCATGAGCTTGTCGCAGCAGTTCAGCGCCCAGCTGGAGCTGGGCGCCAGCTACTGGAGCTCGCGCAGCACCAAGCGATCGGACAACGCCAACTGCGACCCCAACGACTACGTGGGCAGCAGCTGCACCACCGCTTTTGACAACCGCGAGCAGCAGCGCCTGGAGTCTTGGCAGCTGCGCGCCCAGTACCGGCCCAGCCCCAGCTGGACCAGCGTGCTGCGCGTGGGACAAAGCCAAGACGAGCTGCGCTCATGGGCATTCAACCCCGGTGTTCCTGAGGTGACCGAGCCGCGCTACACCACCACCCAACATCAGTGGGTGTGGCAAAACGATGTGCGAGTGGGCCCTGGCATCTTGATGTCTGCACTGGAGCGGCGCCAAACCGAGGTCAAGGCCACTCAGAACTACACCTTGCAGTCGCAGGACAGTGACTCGCTGGTGCTGGGCTACCAAGCCTGGCTGGACAAACACCTTTTGCAGGCCAGTTCACGCAAAGACTGGGTCACGGCATTTGCCAACCAAAGCACCCACTCCTTGGGCTACGGCTACAAATTCCAGCCACAGTGGCTGGCGCGTGCCTCGGTGGGCACGGGCTACAAGGTGCCTACCTTCAATGACTTGTATTGGCCCTTGGACCGCGCCAATTTTTACCAAGGCAATCCCCGGCTTTTGCCCGAGCGATCCAAAAATACGGAGCTGGGCTTGAGCTACCAGACCGAGGCCACCCGGGCCAGCGCCACGCTGTACCGCAACGTGGTCAAAGACATCATTGTCAACAGCTACAACGCCGACCTGGAGCTGCTCACGCCGGTCAATGTCAACACCGCAGTGCTGCGCGGCCTGAGCTTGCAAGGCAGTCAGCGTTGGACCAGCTGGACCTTCACCGGGGCTTTTGATGCCTTGCATGCCAAAGACACGGGCGCGAACTTGCAGCTGCCGCGCCGCGTGCCGCGCACTGCCTCGCTCGATGCCGCCCGCAATTTGGGCGCCTGGAACTACGGCACCCAGCTGGCGCTCTTCAGTCACCGCTTCAACGACAAAGAAAACCTGCAACGCTTGAGCGGCTATGGTCTGCTGCACATGAGGCTGGGCTACGCGCTGAGCCCGCAGCTGCGGCTGCAGACTGAATTGAAAAACGTGCTGGACAAAGACCATGTACAAAGCCAGGGTCTGTACGCGCCTTTCAACGTCTACGCCACGGCCGGGCGCTCTGTGTTTGTGACGCTGCGCTACGCCCCTCAATGACCCTATGAGCATGCACCTGACCCCCCAACGCATCGTCTGCCTCACTGAAGAGCCCACCGAGTGGCTGTACCTGCTGGGCCAGCAGCACCGCATTGTGGGGGTCTCGGGCTACACCGTGCGCCCGCCCCAGGCCAGGCACGACAAGCCCAGGGTGAGTGCGTTTTTGAGCGCCAAGATCGACAAAATCCTGGCGCTGCAGCCCGACTGCGTGATTGGCTTTTCAGACCTGCAGGCCGACATTGCCGCGCAGCTCATACGCGCGGGTGTGCAGGTCACCATCTTCAACCAGCGCAGCGTGGACGAGATTTTTGCCATGCTGTTCCAGCTGGCGGCCATGGTGGGCGAGGCCGAACAAGGCTTGCAGCGCATTGCCGCCATGCGCCAGCGGCTGGCTGACATTCGCACGGCCGCCCAGGCCTTGCCACGCCGCCCGCGTGTGTTTTTTGAAGAGTGGTACGAGCCGTACATCAGCGCGATTCGCTGGGTCTCTGAGCTGGTGGGCGTGGCCGGGGGCGACGATTGCTTTCCTGAGCTGGCGCTGGAGCCCATGGGCAAAGGCCGCATCATTGCCGACGGCGGCGAGATCGTGCGGCGCAACCCCGACCTCATTTTTGGCTCTTGGTGCGGCCGCAAATTCAGGCCTGAGCAGGTCAGGGCGCGCCCGGGCTGGGAGGGCGTGAACGCGGTGCGCACGGGTCAGATTTTTGAAATCAAGTCGGCCGACATCTTGCAGCCCGGCCCGGCCTCGCTGACCGACGGCGTGGAGCAGTTGCACCAGCGCATCATGGCCTGGGGCGCCTTGCATGGCTGAATGCCTGCGTCGCGCGATGACCTGCCTTCTGGTCGTGTGTCTGAGTGCGGTCCTGGCTTGTCCACAGGCCGCCATGGCGGGCATCACGGTGCAAGACGACCAGGGCCGCACGCTGCGCCTGGCCCAGTCGCCGCAGCGCATCGTCAGCCTCTTGCCTGCCCTCACCGAGATGGTGTGCGCGCTCGGCCGCTGCGAGCGCTTGGTGGGCCTGGACCGTTATTCCAGCTGGCCCGCCTCCGTCAAGGCCTTGCCGCGCGTGGGCGGCGGCATGGACGCCAGCATAGAGGCGGTGCTGGCGCTGCGCCCCGATGTGGTGCTGATGGCCAGCTCCGCCCGAGGGGGTGAGCGCTTGCAGGCGCTGGGCGTGCCCGTGTTTTACGCCGAGCCCCAAACCCATGCCGACGTAGAGCGCCTGCTCCAGCGCTTGGGCGCGCTCTTGGGCGTTGCCGATGCCGACCGCGTCTGGCGCGGCATAACCTCGGGCTTGGCCGACGCGGCCCGCGCCTTGCCGCCTGCGGCCAAAGGCTGGCGCGTGTACTTTGAGGTGAACGACGCGCCGTATGCGGCCAGCGAGAGCTCCTTCATTGGCCAAACCCTGGCGCAGCTGGGCCTGGCCAATGTGGTGCCCGCCAGCTTGGGGCCCTTTCCCAAAATCAACCCCGAGTGGGTGGTGCGTGCCGACCCCGACCTCCTCATGCTCAGCGAGCGCCAGGGACAGTCGCTCGCTGCCCGGCCGGGCTGGCGCCAGCTGCGCGCCCTGCGTGAAGGCCGGGTCTGCCTGTTCACCCCCGACGAAGGCGACACCCTGGTGCGGCCCGGCCCGCGCCTGGACCAGGCCGCGCAACTCATGCTGCGCTGCGTCCACAGCCAGCTCACCCGGTCGGCCAGCGGGGGGCGCACACCGTGAGCCGCCGACGCACTCCAGCCTTGGGGCTGGCCCTGGTGCTGGCAAGCCTGGGCCTGGCGGCACTGGGCACCCTGGTGGGCAGCGCGGGTGTGGAAAACCTGTGGGGTGCGGTGATGGGTGGGCAGGGTGAGGCCTCGCAAGCCCTGGCCCAGCAGCTGGTGTGGGACATACGCCTGCCGCGCACCCTGGGCGCCTGGGCGGCCGGCGCCTTGCTGGGGCTGGCCGGGGCGGTGGCGCAGGGCCTGTTTCGCAACCCCTTGGCCGACCCGTATTTGCTGGGCAGCGCCTCGGGCGCCTCGCTGGGCGTGGCGCTGGCCCTGGTGGGTCTGGGCGCCGCTTCTGGCGCCTTGGTGTCTGACAGCCTGTGGCTGCGCCTGGGCCTGACGGGGGCGGCCTTTGCGGGGGCGGTGCTGGCCGTGCTGCTCACCCTGGCCCTGGCCCGGGGCGTGGGCCACACGCTGCGCCTGCTGCTGGCCGGTGTGGTGGTGGGCATGGTGCTGGGCGCGTTCACCTCGCTGCTCATGGTGGCCTCGCCGCAGTCTTTGCAGGCCATGCAGACTTTCATGCTGGGCAGCACCAGTTTTGTGGGCTGGCCCGCTTGCGGTTTGATGGCGGGCGTGTGGCTGGGCTGTGTGGCCCTGGTCTGGCGCCTGGCCCATGTGCTCGACGGCTTGAGCCTGGGCGAGGCCACGGCCCTGAGCCTGGGCCTGCCGCTGGCGCCCTTGCGCGCATTGTTGGTGGCGGTGCTGGCGCTGGCCACGGGCACTGCTGTGGCGCAGACCGGCTTGATTGCCTTTGTGGGCTTGGCCGCGCCGCACCTGGTGCGCGCCTGGGCCCCCATGGGCCACCGGCCGCTGATGCTGCTGGCCAGCCTCATGGGCGGCGCGCTGCTGGCCCTGGCCGACCTGGTGGCCCGCGGCATCATGGCGCCGCAAGAGCTGCCGGTGGGCCTGGTCACGGCGGCGCTGGGCGGTGGGTACTTGCTGTGGCTGATGCAGCGCGGCCGCTTCACGGGCCGGGGGGGCGCATGAGCGTGCCCGCCCTGCACACCCAGTCATTGAGCGTGCGCTTAGGCGAACGCCAGGTGCTGCATGGCTTGAGCGTGTCCCTGCCCGCTGGCCGCTGGACCAGCGTCGTCGGCCCCAACGGCGCGGGCAAGTCCACCTTGCTGCAGGTCCTGGCCGGGCTGTTGCCGCACACCGGCGAGGTGCGTCTGCAAGGCCGGCCGCTGGCGCAGTGGTCCCGCCGCGAGCGCGCCCAGCAGCTGGCCTGGCTGGGCCAGGGCCAAGAGGCGCCGCCCGACCTCAGCGTGCACGACCTCGTCATGCTGGGCCGTTTGCCGCACCAAGGCTGGCAGGCCCTGGCCACGCCGCAAGATGAGCAAGCCGTGCAAACCGCTCTGCAGGCCACCGACACCCTGGCCTGGCAAGCGCGCGCCGTGGGCACACTCTCTGGCGGCGAGCGCCAGCGCGTGCTGCTGGCCCGGGCCTTGGCCGTTCAGGCCCCGGTGCTGCTGATGGACGAGCCCCTGGCCCACCTGGACGCGCCCCACCAAGCGCGCTGGTGGCGCACCGTGCGCGCCCTGGTGGCCCAGGGCCGCACCGTGGTGAGCGTGCTCCACGACATGTCACTGGCCTTGCAGGCCGACGAGTTGCTGGTGCTGCGCGCAGGCTGCCTGGTTCACCAAGGCCCGCCCGCTGATGCCGCCACGCGCGAGGCGGTGCAAGCCGTGTTTGAGCAAAGCCTTGTCATTCATGAAATACAAGGGCAGTGGGTGGCGCTGCCTCGGCTGGGGGGAGTGAGCTAGGCTGGCGTTGTCCTTGGTGCTTATTCGTCATTCCATTCGAGTTGTGCGCTTTCGGGCGGCCAGGAGCCTGCTGCGATGCACTGGGCGTACCAGCGTGCCATGGCGGCGTCTTCAACCGTGTATTCGCTGCGGGCCGATTTCCACACCATGCTGGGTTGGTGGGCTCGCAGGCCTTCCAGCGCTTTTTGCGCTTTGGCCACCGTGACTTTGTCGCCGGTTTTGTCTTTGTAGAACTGCAAAGCTTCTGCGTCATAGGGCCGGAAACGGGCGCCCAGTTCCAGCATGCGCCAGAGCACAGCTTGTTCCAAGGGTTTGAGGGCCGCGTAATCGCGCGCCATTTGGTCTTCGTCGTCTTGCAGTTGTTGTTGGGCCTTGGCGAGCATCGCTTCTTCAAAGCGCCTGGTGTCACTGGCCAAGGGGCTGAGCACTTGGCCCAAGGCCTCCATGAAAAATTGAGGACGCTGGCCAAAATGCTGAAATGCTTCATTCAGCATGGCTTCATTCACAGGCGCCAACTCTGGGCGCTGGCGAACAATGAGTTCAGCAATGTGGGCGATGAATTCGCAGCCCAACTCCGGCAGGCGTTGAATGTGAGAGCCGTAAAACGGTGCCGCATTGGTGTGGACCAGCCTGAGCAACTTGTCGCGGTCAGAGCCCGACATGATCAGCATGAGTTGAGCCTGACCTGGGCGGTTGAGTTGGTCGCGGGCAGACTTGAGCGCGGCCATGGCGGTCTCGCCAGCTTCGCTGGTCAACGCATGCTGGGCTTCGTCAATGATCAAGGCCACTGGGTTTTTGGCGGTCTCGACCAAGGCCCTCAGGGCATCGGCCAGGGTGGTGCCATCTACTTTGCCGATTTTGGAGGTGTCGATTTTGATGCCTCCCACGTTGATGCTTTCCAGCCCCGCGGACCGGGCCGTTTTGGCCACCATGCCCAGTTGCTTGAGCAGGGCGCGGCCCACGGCCTCAGCGATCAAGGCACCCGGGTCCCGGTGTTGGTCTGCCCACAAATCCACATACACGGCGACCACTTCGCGACGGCCCAATTCGGGAATGAGGTCGGCTTGTAAAAAGGTGGACTTGCCCGTGCGCCGTGGCGCTGCCAAGAAAAGGCCATTGGGGGCATCGCTGAAAGGAGTTTTACCTTGCAGGGCGTCGGCCAAGACCGCTGCCAATGCGCTGCGTGGGTGGTAGAGCATGGAATTATCTTTCTATATCTCGATTTAGATATTTTATCAAAATCAAGATATTTTTAGATAATTCAGCCTCGACTCACCTCTTTGGGGCTGGGTGACAAGGCCTTTGGGCACTTTGACGCCAGCCCCAGCCCAGTTCCGGCCCGCAAGCTGGGGGCAGAGAACTTAGCCCCGCCTCAGCGGCTGAACACCGCAGCAGGGCTGCCGCCGGACTGCGCTTCCAGCCAGGCCAGCTTTCGGCAGAAAAAGGCCCAGGAATGGTCCATGTGGGCGGGCGTCATGATTTGGGCGTGTCGGCGCGCGCGTGTGGCCTGGCTGGGCATGCGTTGGGCAAAGCCGGCGGCCGTACCGGTCATGTGGGCGCGTGCGGCTTTTTCCAGGAACACGCCCACACAGGTGGCGTGCGCTATGGAGGTGCCGCAAAAGGTGATGCCGTGGTTGGCCATGAGCACGGCAAAGTGCGGCCCCAAGGCGTGGGCCAGGCTGTCGCCCGACTCCTTGGTGGTCAGCAAGGCGGCTTCGGTGCTGTCGCGCGGCAGGTCGGCAAAGTAGTCCGCATCCAGGGTGAAGGGCAGCAAGGGCTCCCCCGAGGCGGACAACACGCTGGCGTGAAAGGCGTGGGTGTGGGCCACCACCTGCACATCGGGCCGGTGGCGCAAGATCTGCGAATGAATCGGCCATTCGGAGTGGCGCCCGCCTTGGCCGGCCAGTTGCTGGCCCTCAAAGTCCACCAAAATAAAGTCTTGTGGCCCCAGCACCTCGCCCAGGCCAATGCGGTTGCGCTTGAGCCAAAAGCCGCGGCCCTCAGGGTCGCGCAGCGACAGGTGGCCCAGGGTCATGTCGCCATGGCCTTCCATCTCCAAAATTCGGCAGGCTTGTGCGAGCTGGTTCAGCACGTCGTCCAGAGGGGGCATGGGCGCAGTCATGTCAAGGCCTGGGTGCAGCTTGAGGCGCATCAGAGGGGGCCTCGGTGGCTTGGATGCCAATGGCCTGGAAGGTGCGCGCTGAGGTTGTTTGCGCCTGGGCCAGCTGCGCGGCAAACTGCTCGGGCGTGCCGGGCGTGGCTTCTAAAAAGCCTTGTTGCGCAAAAGCCTGAAAGGCCGGGCTGGCCAGGGCCTTGTTCAGTTCGGCGTTGAGCCGGCTGACGTGGGCGGCAGGCGTTTTGGCGGGCGCGTACAAGCCCCAAAAGGTGCCCAAGCCGGGGTCGCTGTTCAACTCGCCCAGGCTGGCGGTGTTGGGAAAAGCTGGCGCGCGGCGGCTGCCGGTGACGGCAATCAGCTTGACCTTGCCCGCTTCAGCGGCGGGCTTGGCAATGGCCAAGCTGCTGTAGGCCAGGCTCACCTCGCCCGACAAAATGGCCAAAAAGGAGGGGCCCGCCCCTTTGTAGGGCACGGGTGTCATTTGCACGCCCGCTTGCCGCGTGATCCAGGCGTAGTAAATCGCGGGCAGGCTGCCCGGCCCCCAGGTGGCAAAGCTGATGGAGCCCGGTTTGGCGCGGGCCAGGGCCATGACCTCGGTCAAGGTGTTGGCTGGCAGCGAGGGCGGGGCCACGATCACGTCGTTGGGCGTGCGCACCACCCCGCCCACGGCCACAAAATCGGCCTTGGGGTCATAAGGCAGCTTGCTGAACAGCAGGGGGTTGAAGACCAGGCTTTGGTTGTCCGTCAGGCACAGCGTGTAGCCGTCTGCCGGCGCCCGCGCGCAGGCGGTCATGCCAATCAGGGTGCCGGCACCGGGGCGGTTTTCGATGACCACCTGCTGGCCCAGTGAGTCCGACATCAGCTTGCCCACCGTGCGCGAGAGCAGGTCCGTGAGGCCGCCGGGGGAGGTGGAAACAATGATGCGAATGGGCTTGGACGGGAAGGTGTCTGCATGGCCTGCGCCAGCATGCAAAGCCAGGGCGGCAAGGGCCAGGGCGGGGAAGAGCTTCTTCAGGGCAGCGACCATGGTGGGCAAGGGGGTTGGCGCGGGAGACTCCGCGTGGGCATTATGAAGGGGAAGATAAAGCGTGTAAGAAGGTGAAAACCAGGCTTTGGTTCAAGCCTGGCGCGCCAGGCCTCTGAGGGGTCAGGTGGTCGCTCAAGCCGTCTTGGCCTTGAAACCGCACCACTGACGCACCCCGCACTGCCCACACAGCGGCTGGCGCGCTTGGCACACATAGCGGCCGTGCAGAATCAGCCAGTGGTGGGCGTTGACCAGGTACTCGGCGGGCACGCGCTTCATGAGGCGAGCTTCGACCTCGTCCACGTTCTTGCCAGGGGCCAAGCCGGTGCGGTTGCTCACCCTGAAAATATGCGTGTCCACCGCCATCACGGCCTCGCCGTAGGCCGAGTTCAGCACCACGTTGGCGGTTTTGCGGCCTACGCCGGGCAGGGCCTGCAGCGCCTCGCGGGTGCGCGGCACTTGGCCTGCGTGCTGGTCCACCAAGATTTGGCAGGTTTGCAGCAGGTTTTTGGCCTTGTTGCGGTACAGGCCTATGGTTTTGAGATGGCCTTCTAGGCGCTCCAAGCCCAGCGCCAAGATGGTTTGCGGCGTGTTGGCCACCGGAAAGAGCCGGCGCGTGGCCTTGTTCACGCTCACATCGGTGGCCTGCGCCGACAGCAGCACCGCCGCCAGCAGCTCGAACACGCTGGTGTATTCCAGCTCGGTCACGGGCAGCGGGTTGGCCGCGTGCAAAGTGGCAAAAAAGGGGGCAATGGCATCTCGTTTCATGGGCGGCAGTTTAAGGCGCAGGCGCTGCCTGCCGTGGGGCGCAGGCCTTGTGCGGTGTGCATGGATTTTGGGGCTGTGGGCGCTGGCCTGCTGGTGCAGGGCTGTGCTATTTACTAACATGACGCTTTCATCTTTTGTCCACATTTTCAGGAGCAGTTGCCCATGAGCGCCAGCTACAACCCCCTTGTTGCCCCTGACCCGGAATATTGGCTGCTTTTGGACGAAGATGAGCGCATTGACATGGTGAAGGCATTTCACAAAAAGTATCGCATCCGCCTGCCCAATCTCCAGATGCACGCCGGCATGCACGCCATGATTGAAAACCAATTGGCCGAGGGCGAAGACGCGGTGGTGCGCGCCATGGACAGGCTGATGGCGCAGGGCCTGGACCGCCACGACGCCATTCATGCCCTGAGTTGGGTGTTCGCCATGCAGTTGTTCGAAAAAATGAAATTTCCCTCCAATTCCGAGACGGGCTCGCTCAATGACAGTTACTTGGCGGCTGTCGAGCGGGTGAACGCGCAGGACTGGTTGAATTCGCAGTCGGATTGAGCCGCTTGTAGGTTTGCAGCCTCGACACAGGGCCATGCCCTCTGAACAGCCGGTTTGCGCGTGCTTCCAGCACTGGCGCTAACATGGCGGCTCAATTTTTCAAGCACCGCACCATGCCCATTGAGTTTGCCCAACGCCTCCAAAACGTCGAAACCTCCGCCATCCGCGAGCTGTTCAAGCTGCTGGGCAAGCCGGGCATCATCAGTTTTGCCGGCGGCTTTCCGGACAGCGCCATGTTTGACGTGGCGGGCCTGCAAAGCGCGGTGAGTGAAGCGCTCACCCACGAGGCGGGCGCGGCTTTGCAGTACGGCGCCACCGAGGGCTATGGCCCCTTGCGCAGCGGCATCGCTGAATTCATGGCCAGCAAGGGCATGGCCTGCGCACCCGAGGGCTTGATCGTCACCACCGGCAGCCAGCAGGCGCTGGACCTGCTGGCCAAGGTCATGCTGGACGAGGGCGACAAGGTCATTGTGGAGGGCCCGACCTTTTTGGCCACCATCCAGTGCTTCAGGCTCTATGGCGCGCAATTGGTGAGCGCCCCTGTGGACGAGCACGGTGTTCAGGTGGACCTGCTCGAGCAGCTGATCGTGCAGCACCGGCCCAAAATGATTTACCTCATCCCCACCTTTGGCAACCCCAGTGGCGGCTTGCTCAGCTTGGAGCGCCGCCTCAAAGTGCTGGAGCTGGCCGTGCGCCACCAAGTGCTGGTGGTCGAAGACGACCCCTACGGCGACCTGTACTTTGGTGCGCCCCCGCCTCCCAGCCTGCTGGCTTTGTCCGAGCAGGTGCCCGGCAGCCGCGACTGGCTGGCTTACTGCGGCAGCCTCTCCAAGGTGCTCAGCCCGGGCCTGCGCGTGGGCTGGCTGGCCGCCCACCCCGAGTTGCTGGCCCGCGCCACCATGTGCAAGCAGTTCAGCGATGCGCACACCAGCACCTTTGCCCAGGCCACGGCCGCGCGCTACCTGCAGGCTGGCCGCATGCCCGCCACCTTGGCGCAGGTGCGCCGCGTGTATGCCGAACGTGCCCAGGCCATGGGCCAGGCGCTGGAGCGCGAGTTGGGCGAGGCGGTGAGTTTTACCCAGCCCCAAGGCGGCCTCTTCTTTTGGGCTAAGCTCTCAGGATCGGGCGGCCGCTCGTGCGATGCGGGCGCTTTTGCCAAGCGGGCCATTGAGCAGGGTGTGGCGTTTGTGCCGGGAGCGCCTTTTTATGCTGAAAACCCCGACACCTCCACCTTCCGCCTGAGCTTTGCCACTGCCGATGTGGGCAAGATTGAGCAAGGCGTCAAGCGCCTGGCCTGCGCGCTGGGCTGATCCCCCGGCCCTGCCGCACGTGGCGGCCCGCGCTGCATTCTTGACAGCAACACCGTGCGTGCACGCCATCCCTGGCCGTCAGCCACCTCCATCCTGAGGTGACGGGCAGCCTTTGTCCCCTTTGTCGGAGCATTCCATGGCCAAGTATTCTGTCTGGGCAAGAGGCATTCGCCACCTGCCTTTCTTTCATCACGCGGCTTTGTTTTTGGTGTTGTCCAGCCTCACCCGGCTGGGCTTGTTGTTCATGTCGGGGCTGTCCTCGGTGCCTGTCGGGCTGTGGCCGGGCTTGTTTGGTCGGGGCTTGCTGCTCGACCTTCTGGTGCTGGCCTGGCTGCTTGCCCCAAGCTTGGCATGGGCTGCATTGGTGCCTGCACCTTGGCGAGGCACCCGCCTGAGTCCATGGCTGAGGCCTTTGTTTTTTTGGCTCAATGCCTCGGTCCTGCTTTTTCTGGCGCTTTCAGAATTTACCTTTTGGCTGGAGTTCTCTACCCGCCTGAATTTCATTGCGGTGGACTACCTCATTTACACGCAAGAGGTCATTGGCAATGTGCGGGAGTCGTACCCGGTCGGCTGGCTGCTGGCGGGCGTGGCTGGCTTGGCCTTGGCGCTGACCTGGACCTTGCGCGGCAGCCTGGCTGCAGCGCCTGAGACGGCCCCCCGCGGTCGTCTGCGCCTGGCTTGGCTGGCCGCTGCGCTGTTGTTGCCCGCCGCCTCTTGGAAACTGGCCGACCTGGACGTCATGGAGTTTTCAGGCAATGCCTATGCCAACGAGCTGTCAGGCAATGGGCTCATGACCTTTGGCGCAGCGCTCAGGCGCAACGAGTTGGATTACGAGCGGTTTTACGCCAACTTGCCTGAAGCACAAGCCAAGGCTGTGCTGGCCAAGCTCGGTGTGCAAGCCCAGGCCCAGCAGGCTGCGCCCGGGGTGCTTGCGCGCCAGACTGAGCCCCGCCTCAGCCCCATGGCCCATGCACCGCGCCATGTGGTGCTGATCACGGTGGAGAGCTTGTCGGCCCAGTTCATGGGCAGTCTGGGCGACAAGCGCCAGCTCACCCCCCGCATGGACGAGTTGGCCAAAGACGGCCTGCTGTTCACCCGGCTCTACGCCACCGGCACCCGCACCGTGCGCGGGCTTGAAGCAACCTCCCTGGGCACACCCCCTGTTCCTGGCCAGTCCATTGTGCGCCGGCCCGACAACGAGCACCTGGCCACGCTGGGCGAAATCTTGAAACCGCAGGGCGTACAACCCTTTTTCTTTTATGGCGGTTACGGTTACTTTGACAACATGAATGCTTACTTTGCGGGCAATTCATACCGCGTGGTGGACCGCACGGACATTCCAAAGTCGACCATCGGCTTTGAAAACGTGTGGGGCGTGGGAGATGAATTTTTGTTTGACCATGTCATCACCCATTTGGACCAGCAGCACGCCCAGGGCTCGCGCTTTTTTGCCCATGTCATGACCACCAGCAACCACAGGCCCTACACCTACCCAGCGGGTCGCATTGACATTGCGTCTCCCGGTGGTCGCGAGGGCGGGGTCAAATACACCGACTTTTCGATTGGCCACTTTATTGACCAAGCCAAAACCAAGCCCTGGTTTCGCGACACCCTGTTTGTGATCGTGGCCGACCATTGCGCGTCGGCCGCAGGCAAAACCAAGCTGCCCGTGCCCGGCTATCACATTCCCATGTTGATGTATGCGCCAGCGCTGCTCAAGCCCGGACGCTACGATCAATTGGTCAGCCAAATTGACGTGCCGCCCACCATTCTTGATGTGTTGGGCGCAGGACATGAAGAAGGCTTTTTCGGCACCTCGGTGTTCAAGCAGGGGCCCAACTTCAAGCGCAGGGCCTTCATCAGCAATTACCAAGAGCTGGGCTACCTCACCGAAGACCGATTGGTGGTGCTGGGCCCCAAACGCCGCGTGGAGACTTTTGCCGTCGACGCCCAAGGCCAGTCCAGCCCGGTGGAGGTGGATGCCGTGCTGCGCGATGAGGCGGTGGCTTACTACCAAAGCGCGGCGCGGGCGTTCAAGACTGGGGCCTTGAAGGCGGGGCGGCTGTAAGGCCAAGCTTTGCTTTCAGCGCGTCACCAGCACCGGCACCAGCGACAGCGCCACCACCTTGTTGGCCACACTGCCCAGCATCAGGCGGGCCAGTCCGCTGCGGCCGTGGGAGCCGATCACGATGAGGTCTGCCCCTTGGGCCTGGGCGGTTTGCACAATCCCGTCAGCGGGCGCCACATCTTCGGCCAGGCGCAGCTGCAGGTTCAGCCCGGGTGCTTGGCTGCGGCACAAGGCCTCCATGTCCGCGTGCACTTGGGCCGCATGCGCTTGCGCTTGGGCCATATAGGCTTGAAAGCCCAAGGGGTTGGTTTGTCCCAGACCCAGGTAAGGGTAGGGGTCCACCACGAACAAGGCCGTCAGACTGGCCCCATGCGCCTGAGCCAGTTGCACGGCCATGAGCGCGGCATGGCGCGAGGCTTCTGAGCCGTCGCTGGCCAAGAGAATGTGCTTGAACATGGGTGTGTCCTGTGCGGCAAAACCAAAACCTTGACTGTGCAGCGCGCCTGTCTGTGGGTTTGTGGTGCATGTGCTCCAGCGCGTGTCAGGCGGGGTCTGAATTTTTCAACACACGGCTGTTTGTAGGAGCCGGCCTGCCGGCGAGTTTTCGCGTGAGGGGTGGACCGTGGCCTGCCACGATTGACTTGCAGGCAAGCTCTACACATACAAATACAAATACGGATAAACAGAGCCCCTGCAAACACCGCAGCGGCTTTTGCCGCTGCACAGGTGGCGTTCAAGCGTGCAGGCTGTCGCTGGACTTCAGTTGCAGGCCCATGCTCACGCCTGCAAGTGCAGCACCAGCAGCAGCACCTGAGCCGCACCGCGCTCTTGCAGCAGCGCCGCTGCCACGGTGGCCGTCCAGCGGGTGCGGGCGTCGGTGCCGACCAAAAGCACGGGCCCAGCAGGAAGCTGCGCGTCTGGCAACAGGGCGATGGCTTGTTCTAGATGGACCACCACGGGGGTGGACGCGGTGTCGTCGGGCATGGAGCCACCCTGCCAGCTGAACACCTCGTGCAAGGGCAAGCGGCCTTTGCGGGCAATGTGGCTGGCCAGGTGCACGTTGGCGGCCATGTGGGGGGCGGGCAGAGGAACCACGCACACCGGCCGGGCCGGCCAGGTTTTGGACCAGCGGCCCAAGGTGGCCAGGGCCCCGGCCAGCAGGGCCTCGGGGATGGGGTTGGCGTCTGTGCCAAACGCTTGATCAGCCAAGCCGCCCTCTGCGCTGCGGCTGTGCCGCCGCAAATCCTGCAGCTCATGGACCCAGCCCGGGTCATCGGCAAAAGCCACGGCCCGCCCGGCGTCAAAACCGCGTATGACCCCCTTGCGCGAGACCCCGGCGGGCCAGCGTTTGCGCGGCTCGATCTCCACGTCCATGCCACGCAAAAAGTCGCGGGCGGCCAGCAGCTTGTCGGGTGTGGGCGCCAGACCTGGAAAAGGCAGGGCGCCTGTGCACACCGAGCAGCGCCCGCAAGGCGCGGGTGCAGGGTCGTCCAGCGCGGTCTGCAGGTAGGCCATCAGGCAGCCCTGGCCGTGCGCGTACTGGCGCATGATGGCCGCCTCTTGCTGGCGCACCTGGGCCAGCGCCGTCCATTTGGCGCTGTCGTGCACATAGGGCACACCCGTGGCGCGCCAGGTGGTGCCTTCTTTGTCGACCACGCCTTCCACGGCCAAGATTTTCAAAAGCGCTTCCAGTCGGCCCCGTCGGGTGCCGGTATCAGCTTCAATGTCGAGCAGGCTGCGCCCATGGCTGCCCAGGCTGTGCAAGACCTTGGCAGCTGTGCCCGCATCGGGGATGGAGGCGGTGGCAAAGTAGTCCCAAATGCGCTCGTCGGCATCCGACGGCAGCAGCACCCCTTCGGCATGCGCCACCGCCCGCCCGGCCCGGCCCACCTGCTGGTAATAGGCCACCGGGGTGGCGGGCGAGCCCACATGCACGCAAAACCCCAAGTCGGGTTTGTCGTAGCCCATGCCCAGCGCCGAGGTGGCCACCACCGCCTTGACTTGGTTGTGGCGCAAGCGCTCTTCCACCTGCAAGCGGGTGTCGGCGTCAGTTTGACCGGTGTAGGCCTCAACGGCGTGGCCGCAGCTGCGCAAAAACGCGGTCAAGCGCTCGGCCTCGGCCACCGTCAGCACATACACAATGCCCGAGCCTGGGAGTTGTTCCAGCGCGCCTGCGATCCAGGCGTAGCGCTGCAAGGGCGACAAACCGGGCACCACCGACAGCGTCAGCGAGGTGCGCGCCAGCGTGCCGCGAAAGGTCACGGTGCTGGCGCCCAATTGCTTGCCAATGTCTTGCGTCACCCGCTGGTTGGCCGTGGCCGTGGTGGCCAGCACGCTGGCCGTGGGGGTTGTGAGCAGGGCCCGAGCCAGCCGCTGGTAGTCGGGCCGAAAGTCAAAGCCCCAGTCGCTGATGCAGTGCGCCTCGTCAATCACGATCAGGCCCACCCGGGCCAGCAAAGCACCCAAGCGCGCCGCAAAGCGCGGGTTGCCCAGGCGTTCGGGCGAGACCAAGAGCACGTCTATGGCGTCTTGGTCCAGCCGCTCAAACACCTCATCCCAATCGTCGATGT
This sequence comes from Comamonadaceae bacterium, assembly GCA_947460165.1. Taxonomy (GTDB): domain Bacteria; phylum Pseudomonadota; class Gammaproteobacteria; order Burkholderiales; family Burkholderiaceae_C; genus Polaromonas. The sequence goes on along the minus strand of CANHKH010000004.1, from coordinate 856 downwards.
TGGTGGAGTTGACGGTGGCCGCCTTCAAGCCCGCCCGTTCGGCGGCGCTGACTTGGTCGCGCATCAGCGCCAAGAGCGGCGAGACCACCAGCGTGGGGCCTGCGCCCGTGCTTCGAATGGCGTGGGTGGCCGCCCAGTACACCGCCGACTTGCCCCAGCCCGTGGCTTGCACCACCAGCACGCGTGAGGCCGGCTGCAGCACGGCGTGCACCGCGTCCAGCTGGTCGGCCCGGGGCATTGCACCTGGCCCCGCCAAGCGGTGCAGCACGGTGTGCATGTGGTGCTCGGCAAAGGCGCGCTGCACCGCCATCAGCTCTCCCATGGATTCAGCGCCATCAGTCCCAAGCCCTCAAAATGCCGGGTGTTGCGCGTGGCCAAGCGCGCGTTGTGCGCCAAACAAGTCGCCGCAATTTGTGCATCGCCCATGGCCATGGGCTTGCCCAGTTGCTCGCGCGCGGCGACCAGTTCTGCATACATCACTGCGGCAGCTAAGTCAAAGGCCAAGATACGGCCCGCAAAATCTTCATGGAGCATGGCTTCTACAGCTTTCGTCAGCTGCGTCCTGCGCGAGCCCTTGGGCAGGCGTGCGAGCCCATAAAGCAGTTCAGACACCACCACGCTGCACAGCCACAGATCCTGGTCTGGCTGCGCATCCACCCAGGCCAACACTGCCAAGTTAGGCGCAGGGCGCACAAGCTCTGACACCACATGGGTGTCCAGCACGATCACTGCAAATCACCTGGATCGGTGTCACCCCATTCGGCAGCGCGGGCAGGCGCAAGTCGCTCGGGCAGCACCAAGTCCACCCCGCCAATCGCCGCAAACCGGGCATTCATGCGGCTGCCCAAGCCCTTGG
>CANHKH010000003.1 GCA_947460165.1 Comamonadaceae bacterium | reverse complement strand
GCTGGACCCGGCGCGCCTGCAGGCCCTGGGCGCCACCGCCGCCGAGATTTCACGCCAAATTCGCTTGGTGCAAACCGAAAGCGCGGGCGGGCGCACCGACCTGGGCGGCAGCGAGCAGCCGGTGCGCACGCTGGCCACCGTCAAATCGGCGGCCGAGCTGGCCAAGTTGGAGCTCAGCTTGAACGACGGCAGGCGCATCCGCCTGGACCAGGTGGCCACTGTCAGCGACACCGTGGCCGAGCCGCGTTCAGCCGCCTTGATGAACGGCCAGCCCGTGGTGGGCTTTGAGGTTTCGCGCAGCCGTGGCGAGAGCGAGGTGGTGGTGGGCGCTGCGGTGGTCAAGGCGCTGGACGACTTCAAGGCCCAGCACCCGGACTTGGTGCTGACAGAGGCCTTTAACTTTGTGCAGCCGGTGCAAGAAGAGTACGACGGCTCGCTCAAGCTGCTCTACGAAGGCGCCATCTTGGCGGTGGTGGTGGTGTGGCTGTTTTTGCGCGACTGGCGCGCCACACTGGTCTCGGCCGTGGCCTTGCCGCTCTCAGTGATCCCGGCCTTCATGGGCATGTATTTGCTGGGCTTTTCCATCAACGTGGTGACGCTGCTGGCCTTGTCGCTGGTCATAGGCATTTTGGTCGACGACGCCATCGTTGAGGTGGAGAACATCGTGCGCCACCTGCGCATGGGCAAAAGCCCTTATCAGGCGGCCATGGAGGCCTCCGATGAAATTGGCTTGGCGGTGGTGGCCACCACCTTCACGCTGGTGGCGGTGTTTTTGCCCACGGCCTTCATGAGCGGCATTGCCGGCAAGTTTTTCAAGCAGTTCGGCTGGACGGCGGCGCTGGCGGTGGTGGCTTCGCTTTTGGTGGCGCGCATGCTCACGCCCATGATGGCGGCTTACCTGCTCAAGCCGCTGGTGGGTGCTGAAAAAGAACCCCGCTGGATGCAGCGCTATATGCGTGTGGCCGGCTGGTGCTTGAGGCACCGCCTGGCCACCATGGTGGGCGCCACCTTGTTTTTTGTGGGCTCGGTGGCACTCATCCCGCTGCTCTCCAAAGGCTTTATCCCGCCAGACGACAACTCTCAAACCCAGGTGTACCTGGAGCTGCCGCCAGGCTCGACCTTGCTGCAAACCAAGCAGGCCGCTGAGCAGGCGCGCCTGCTCATTGCCCAAGTGGACGAGGTGCGCAGCGTCTACACCACCATAGGCGCGGGCAGCGCCGGCACCGACCCCTTTGCCATGGCCGGCGCGCAAGAGGCGCGCAAGGCCACGCTCACGGTGCTGCTGGCGCCGCGCCAAGAGCGCGTGCGCAAGCAGGCCGTGGAGCAGCGCATGCGCCTGGCCCTGCAACAGGTGCCGGGCGTGCGCAGCAAGGTGGGCCTGGGCGGCTCGGGCGAAAAGTACATATTGGTGCTCACCGGCGAGGACCCGGTGGCGCTTCAAACGGCTGCGCGTGCCGTGGAAAAAGACCTGCGCACCATCCCTGGCTTGGGCAGCGTGGCCTCCAGCGCCAGCCTGGTGCGCCCCGAGATCGCCATCCGACCCGACTTTGCCCGCGCCGCCGACCTGGGCGTCACCAGCAGCGCCATGGCTGAGACCTTGCGCATTGCCACCTTGGGTGACTATGACACCGCCTTGCCCAAGCTCAACTTGCCCGAGAGGCAAGTGCCCATCGTGGTCAAGCTGGCCGACGCCGCCCGCCAAGACCTGGCCGTGCTGGAACGCTTGACCGTGCCCAGCAACAAACCGGGCGCTGGCCCCGTGATGCTGGGCCAGGTGGCCCGCCTGGAGATGAGCGCTGGCCCCGCCGTGATAGACCGCTACGACCGCTCGCGCAATGTCACCATGGAGGTCGAACTCTCGGGCCTGCCGCTGGGCGAGGTCACCGCTGCGGTGGCCGAGTTGCCCTCGGTCAAGAGCTTGCCGCCCGGCGTCAAGGTGGTGGAAGTGGGCGACGCCGAGGTCATGGGCGAGCTGTTTGCCAGCTTTGGCCTGGCCATGCTGACCGGGGTGCTGTGCATTTACGTGGTGCTGGTGCTGCTGTTCAAGGACTTTTTGCACCCCGTCACCATTTTGGCGGCGCTGCCGCTGTCCCTGGGCGGCGCCTTTGTGGGGCTTTTGATCGCTCAAAAAAGCTTTTCCATGCCCTCGCTCATTGGCCTGATCATGCTCATGGGCATCGCCACCAAAAATTCCATCTTGCTGGTGGAGTACGCCATTGTGGCCAGGCGCGACCTAGGGATGAGCCGCTTGGACGCGCTGCTGGACGCCTGCCACAAGCGGGTGCGGCCCATCGTCATGACCTCGATCGCCATGGGCGCAGGCATGCTGCCCATTGCCATTGGCTGGGGCGCGGCCGACCCGAGCTTTCGCTCACCCATGGCGATTGCCGTGATTGGCGGGCTGATCACCTCCACCGTGCTCAGTTTGTTGGTGGTGCCTGCGGTGTTTTTGTACATCGACGACGCCGAGCAGTGGCTGCGTCGCTTGTTCAAGCGGGCATGATGTGGGGGTCATGGCGTGCCACACATCGCGCCTTCCCCTGCAGGAGTTTGCTTGCAAGCGATCTCTCACCCCCGTTTTTCAACTCTGCCGGATTTTTTTGACCAGCGCAGTGGTTGAGTAGCCGTCCACAAAGGGTATGGCCAGTGCCCGCCCGCCGTAGCTGTGCACCACGGCGGTTTCGGCCAGGCGGCTCATGTCGTAGTCGCCGCCCTTGACCAGCAGGTCCGGGCGCAGCTCGGTGATGAGCGCCAGCGGTGTGTCTTCGTCAAACCAGGTCACCAGGCTCACCGAGGCGAGGGCCGCCATCATCACAGCGCGGTCTTCTTGGTTGTTCAGCGGCCGCTCTGGCCCCTTGCCCAGGCGGCGGGCCGAGGCGTCGGTGTTGAGCGCCACCACCAAGCTGGCGCCCAAGGATCGGGCGCAGGCCAGGTAGGTCACATGGCCGCGGTGCAGCACGTCAAACACGCCGTTGGTGAAGACCACCGGCCGGGGCAGGGCGGCCAAGTGGGCTGCGGCGTCTTCACGCTGGCAAATCTTGGCCAGGAAGTCGGGCTCGCTCATGCAGGCAGCACGCCGCCGCTTGGGGCGAGCCGGCGCATGATGTCCTTGCGAAAGCGATTGAGTTCTTGCACGGTTTGAAAGCTCTGGTTCATCAGCAGGCTCATGTTGTGCAAGATGCGCTCGACCACCTTGGACTCCCATTCGCTGTCAAACTTGATCTGCTCGCTCAGCCAATGCTCCAGCCACTCGGGGTTGGGCAGCCGCGACTGTATGGTGTCGCGCGGAAACAGCGCCTTGTTCACATGCAAGTTGGTCGGGTGCAGGGCCTGGGCGGTGCGCTTGGCGCTGGCCATGAGCACACCTACTTTGCTGAAGGCTGCGCGCGCTTCGTCGCCAAACTGCCCGATGGCACGCTTCATGTAGCGCAGGTAGGCGCCGCCGTGGCGGGCCTCGTCTTGGCTGAGTCGGGTGTAGATGTGCTTGATGACGGGCTCGGTGTGCCACTCGGCGGCCCGGCGGTACCAGTGGTTGAGCCGGATTTCGCCGCAAAAATGCAGCATCAAGGTTTCCAGCGCTGGGGCTGGCTCAAACTCAAAGCGCACCTCGTGCAACTCTTGCTCGGTGGGGGCGAACTCGGGCATGAAGCGGCGCAGGTACTCCATCAGCACCAGAGAGTGCTTTTGCTCCTCAAAAAACCAAATCGACATGAAGGCCGAAAAATCACTGTCGCCCCGGTTGTCGCGCAGGAACATCTCGGTGGCCGGCAAGGCCGCCCACTCGGTGATGGCATTCATCTTGATGGTTTGGGCCTGCTCGGCAGTGAGCAACTGGCCTTCAAAACGCGCCCAGGGAATGTCCTTGTCCATGTCCCAACGGACGGATTCGAGTTGTTTGAACAATTCGGGATAAATCATGAGCTTCCTCGTGTGCCCTGAAGGGGGTCTGCGGGTCCTGCGATTTTAGGTGAGGCTTCGCAGGATCAGGTGGGCTGCGGTACAGTGCCCCGCATGTTCAGAATCCTTCTTGGAGTTGGCCCCATGCGCTTGCATTCATTGGTCCGCCCCGCGGTGCTCCTTGTTGGGGCTTTCAGTTGTCAAGTTGGCAGTGTGTTGGCCCAGGCCCCTGCGGCTCCGTCAGAGCCCGCCGTCGCTGCTTGCCCGGCTCTTTTGCAGCACACGGTGCCCCGCCTGCAGGACGAAAAACCACAGGCGCTCTGCCAGTACGCGGGCAAGGTGCTGGTGGTGGTGAACACGGCCAGTTTTTGTGGCTTCACCCCCCAATATGCGGGGCTGGAGGCACTGCACGCCAAGTACAAAGACAAAGGGCTGGTGGTGCTGGGATTTCCTTCCAACGACTTTTCCCAAGAAGGCGGCAGCAACAAAGACATTGCCGCTTTTTGCGAAAACACCTTTGGCGTGAAGTTCCCCATGTTCACCAAAACCACGGTGACGGGCAAAAATGCCCATCCGCTGTACAAGCAGTTGGCCAGCCAAAGCGGCGCGGTACCGCGTTGGAATTTTTTCAAGTACGTGGTGGGCCGCGATGGTCAGGTGGCGGCCAGCTTTGGCTCGACCACCGGCCCCTCGGATGCGAGACTGATACGCCAGGTGGAACAACTGCTGGCCAAATAAAAACCAAACAGTCATAATTCGACCAATTGGTTTTATTTGATTCAAGCCTGGCTTGTCCTGGCCCCATGACAAGGTTCGCGCCATGAGTGCAACAACAGTTTCTGCGGCTTGCCCGCAAGGTGGCGAACGCGGTTGCCGCGGGCACGCACCCTGTCCATGCCGGTCAGCGCTCAGGGCCTGGCGCGCAGCACTTGTTGGGGGGGCCAGCCATGCGGCGCCCTCTCGCCTGGCGGCAGCAAGCCTGGGGCAACTCTTACCTTGGCTGTCTGCTGCCTTCGTCCCAGGGCGCCTGGCATGGACTGTGTCCACAGGTGGTTGAAATGGTCGCTGTGATGGATGAACCGCGCATGGCCCAAGGGCTGACCGTTCAGGCTGACGGTCGGCGCCTGCCGCGCGTGGCCATCGTCGGCTCCGGCATTGCGGGCTTGGCTGCGGCCCACCATCTGCGGGGTCAGGCCCAGATCACCTTGTTGGAGGCGGGCGATTACTTTGGCGGTCACACCCACACGGTGGATGTGACGCTGCCTGGCCCCCTGGGCCTGGTCACCCATGGCGTGGACACTGGCTTTTTGGTCTTCAACGAGCGCACTTATCCGCAGCTGATTCGCCTGTTCTCAGAACTGGATGTGCCCACGGCCAAGTCGGACATGTCGTTTTCAGTGCAGTCACCGGCCAGCGCGCAGCGCTCGGCGCTGGAGTGGAGCGGCTCCAGCTTGAATGCGGTGTTTGCCCAGCGCGCCAACCTGCTGCGGCCCCGCTTTTGGCGCATGCTCAAAGACATCATGCGCTTTAACCGCCTGAGCACCAGCCTGGCCCAATCGCTGGACAGCGGTGGCGATGATGAGGCGCTGATGCAGCCCTTGGGCGTTTTTTTGAGCGAGCAAGGCTTTTCTGGCGAGTTCCGCGACGGCTATTTTTTGCCCATGCTCGGCTGCATTTGGTCTTGCCCCACCGACCAAATGCTGCAGTTCCCAGTGGCCACCATGGTGCGCTTTTGTCACAACCACGGCTTGCTGCAGGTGGCCGACCGGCCTCAGTGGTGGACGGTGGCCGGTGGCGCCCGCGACTACGTGCGCAAAATCACCGCCCACATTGCCGACAAGCGTCTGAATTGCCCGGTGCTGGCCGTCGAGAGGCTGAGCGACGGCGTGCGCCTGAGCAGCCGGCCAGCGGGCCAGCTGCACACCGAGCACTTTGACAAGGTCATCTTGGCCGGTCATTCCGACCAGTCGCTGGCCCTGCTCAGCCAGCCCAGCGCCGCTGAGCGCGCGGTGCTGGGCGCCATTGCTTACCAGCCCAACCGCGCCGTGCTGCACACCGACGAGTCGGTGCTGCCCCGCCGCCGACTGGCCTGGGCGGCCTGGAACTACGAGCGTGCGGCCGATGCGGGCCGCGAATCGGCCCAGGTGTGCCTGCACTATTTGCTCAATATGCTGCAACCTTTGCCGTTCAAGCAGTCGGTCATCGTCTCGCTCAACCCGGTCAGCCCCATTGACCAGCGATGCGTGTTGGGCGAGTACGACTACGCCCACCCGGTGTTTGACGCGGCGGCCATACGTGCCCAAGCGCAGCTGCCGCGCCTGCAAGGCCAGCAGCACAGCTATTTTTGTGGTGCTTGGGCGGGCTATGGTTTTCACGAAGATGGCCTCAAATCCGGCCTGCAGGCTGCGGCTCAGTTGCTCGAGGACTGGTCCCGGCCCTCGCAACAAGCGCCCGTGCAGGCGCCAGCCATGGCGCAGGATTGAGGCCAGCCGGGTGATGCACGCGCCGCAGCCCCTCATTGGTTTTGGCCAGGTGCGCCACCAGCGCTTGCGCCCGGCGCCCAACACCTTTGCCTACCCCACGCATTTCCTCATGCTGCCGCTTCGCAGCATGCGAAGCGAAGGCGCGGGCACGCTGGCGCGCAACCGCTGGGCACCCTTGAGCTTTGATGACCGCGACCACGGCGACGGCCGCCCCGATTGCCTGGCCTGGCTCGACGAGCTCTTGGCCGCAGAAGGCATTGCGGCAACCGGTGAGGTGTGGCTGCACACCTACCCGCGCGTGCTGGGCCACACCTTCAAGCCGGTGAGTTTTTGGTATGCGCACGATGCGGCAGGCGACTTGCGCGCCATCGTGGTCGAGGTCAACAACACCTTTGGCGAGCGCCATTGCTATTTGCTGGACGATGCGCCCCGCTACGGCCAGGAAATGCAGGCGCGCAAGGTGTTTCATGTCTCGCCGTTTTGCCATATTGAAGGCGGCTACCGCTTTCGCTTCATGCGCACCACCTGCAATGCGCAAGAGCGCACTGTGGCGCGCATAGAGGTGGACGACGACAGCGGCCCGCTCTTGGTCACCAGCGTCAGCGGTATCCTGGAGCCTGTGACAGCCGCCAGCCTCAGGCGTGCGCTGTGGGCCTACCCGGCCATGACCCTGGGTGTGGTGGCCCGCATCCACTGGCAAGCCTTGAAGTTGTGGTGCAAGCGTGTGCCCTTTGTCTCTAAACCCCCGCCTCCAAAACAGTTTGTGACCCGATGAACCCAGCCACCCAGAGCCGCCCCAGCGCGGCCACCTCCTTGCCCGCTGGCGCACCCGCGGCCGCGCGCACCGTTCTGAAGTTGTTGCAGCGCCTCAAGCACGGCACGCTGACCGTGCAGCTGCCCGACGGCTCGGTGCAGCGCTTTGGCCACGGCGATGGCCCAGCGGCCAGCTTGCACCTGCACAACTGGAAGGTGTGCAGCGCCGCGCTCAAGTCCGGGGACATTGGCTTTGCCGAGGGCTTTATCGCGGGCGACTGGAGCACGCCTGCGCTGACCGATTTGCTGCGCCTCTTTGTTGCCAACCGCCGCGAGGTGGAAAGTGTGATTTACGGCAGCTGGTTGGGCCGCCTGGCCTACCGCCTCAAGCACTTGCTCAACCGCAACACCAAGGGCGGTAGCCAAAAAAACATCCATGCCCATTACGACCTGGGCAATGCGTTTTACGAGCTGTGGTTGGACGACACCATGAACTACTCCTCGGCGGTGTTTGAGTCGCCCGACCAGTCCATGCGCCTGGCCCAGCAGGCCAAGGTGAGGCGCGCCTTGCGCATGGTGGACCTGCAGCCCGGCCAGCGGGTGCTGGAAATCGGTTGCGGCTGGGGCGCTTTGGCCGAGATGGCCACCACCGAGTTTGGCGCGTCTTTGGTGGGCGTGACCTTGTCGACCGAGCAGCTGGCCTGGGCCCAGCAGCGCATGGCGCGGCTGGGCGTGCAAGAACGCGCCGAGCTGCGGCTGCAGGACTACCGCGACATTGCCCGCACCGAGGCGCCGTTTGATGCGGTGTGTTCCATAGAGATGATTGAGGCTGTGGGTCGCGAGTTTTGGCCCACTTACTTTCAAACCGTGGCCGGCATGCTCAAGCCAGGCGGGCGCGCCTGCATCCAAAGCATTGTGATTGCCGACGAGTTTTTTGAGCGCTACCTGGATTCGACCGACTTTATCCAGCAGTACATCTTTCCTGGCGGCTGTTTGCCCAGCCCCCAAGCGTTTCGCGAGCAAGCCCGCTTGGCCGGGTTAACAGTGGTTGATGAATTTTGCTTTGGACAGGACTATGCTCAAACCTTGCGCCTGTGGCGCGAGGACTTCTTGCGCCAAGAGCCGCAGGTGCTCACGCTGGGCTTTGACCGCAAGTTCATGCGCATCTGGGAGTTTTACCTGGCCTACTGCGAGGCCGCGTTTGCCGAGCGCAACACCGATGTGGTGCAGTTCACCCTGCAAAAGGTTTGATGCATGAACCCTCACTGCGCCCCGCTGTCACGCCGCTCATGGCTGGCCCTGAGCCCTGTGCTCTTGTGCGGAGGCGGGGTGTGGGCGCAAGCTGCCCCTGTCGAGTTGGCCCAGGCCCTGCCCGGCGCCCGGCTGGCCGGACAAATGCGCTTTAGGGTGTGGGGCTTTGAGGTGTATGACGCGGGCCTGTGGGTTCAGCCAGGCTTTAGCGCCACTGGTTTTGAGACCCACCCCCTGGCCCTGGAGCTGCGCTACCTGCGCGACTTTGTGGCGCAAGACATTGCCGAGCAGTCGCTCAAAGAAATGCGACGTCTGGCGCCTCTGTCTGCCGAGCAAGACAAGCGCTGGCTCGAAGAAATGCGCCGCATTTTTCCCAACGTGAAAAAAGGCGACCGCTTGCTGGGCCTGCAGCAGCCCGGCCAGGGCGCGGCCTTTTGGTTCAACGGACAGTTGCGTGGCGACATCCGCGATGCTGAATTTGCCCGCTTGTTTTTTGGCATTTGGCTGTCGCCCCGCAGCTCCGAGCCGGCGCTGCGACAGGCCTTGCTGGGCTCGCCGTGAACCCCATTTTTGCTTGGCGCAATGTCTTGGCTTATGGCTTGCTGGGCTTGCCGCTGGCCTTTGCGGCCCTGCCCTTGTATGTGATTTTGCCCAACCACTATGCGCGTGAATTTGGCGTGCCGCTGGCGGCCTTGGGTGCCGTGCTCTTGGGGGCCCGACTGGCTGACGCGCTGGTCGATCCCCTGCTGGGCCGCTGGAGCGACAAGCTGCTGGCTCGCTCGCCGAAGGCCGTGCTGGGTGTGGCGGCGCTGGCGGCGGTGTTGTTGGCCACGGGCTTGGTCTTGCTGTTTTCCCCCGACCGCTTTTTGAGCGCGCCCGATGCCCAGGCCCTGCTGATCTGGGCCGCCGCCATGCTTTTAGTGACCTACCTGGGTTACAGCCTGTTGAGCATCTTGCACCAGGCCTGGGGCGCGCTGCTGGGTGGCACGCAAGCTGAGCGCAGCCGCATCACGGGTGGGCGCGAGGCGCTGGGCTTGGTGGGTGTGCTCACCGCCTCGGTGCTGCCTTCGCTGCTGGGTCTGCCCTTGGCCTTGGCGGTGTTTGTGGCCTTGCTGGCCCTGGGCTGGCTGGCTTGGCGCCGCAGCCTGGCACCCGATGTGCCGCCAAGCCAGACCGACAAGCTGCCGCTGTGGGCGCCGCTGCGCCAGCGCGCTTTTCAAAAGCTCTTGGGTGTGTTCATGCTCAACGGCGTGGCCAGTGCGGTGCCGGCCACGCTGGTGCTTTTTTTCGTGCAAGACAGACTGCAAGCCCCGCCGGCCATGGAGCCGCTGTTTTTGGGCAGCTATTTTTTGTGCGCAGCCCTGTCCATCCCGCTGTGGCTGGCACTGGTCAAGCGCTTGGGCTTGGCGCGCAGCTGGTTGATCGGCATGCTGCTGGCGGTGGCCGTGTTTGTGTGGGCCAGCCGTTTGGGGGCGGGTGATGCACATGCTTTTGTGGCTGTGTGCGCCTTGTCGGGCTTGGCCTTGGGCGCCGACCTGGCGCTGCCCGGCGCCATGCTGGCCGGGCTCATCCAGTCGCAGCCGGGTGAGCGCCCTGCGGGCAGCTACTTTGGCTGGTGGAATTTCGCCACCAAGCTCAATTTGGCGCTGGCTGCAGGCTTGGCCTTGCCGCTGTTGGAGGTTTTTGGCTACGCGCCCGGTGCCCGCGATGCACAAGGCTTGCAGGCCTTGGTGGTGGCGTACTGCCTCTTGCCCTGCGTGCTCAAGCTCGCAGCAGCGGCCGCGCTCTACACCTGGATCATTCGATACCCTCGGGGCTTGGCCCCACACACGCAGGACACACACCCATGAGCTTTCTTTCATCCAAACGCGCCCGCACCGGCTTGGCCGCCGTGCTGTTGTCCGTGGGTCTGGCCGTGGGCTTGAGCGGCTGTGCAGGGCCCCAGGCCAGCGACTACGCCCGCGAACAACCCAAGCTGGACTTGCGCCAGTATTTCAACGGCACCTTGGACGCTTACGGCGTGTTCACCGACCGTTCGGGCAAGGTGGTCAAGCGCTTCACGGTGCTCATGACCTGCAGCTGGAGCGGCCCGGCAGGCCAAGAAACCGGCGTGTTGGACGAAGAATTCACCTACTCCGACGGCACCCGCGACAGGCGCGTGTGGACGCTCAAGCGCACCGGCGAAGGCCGTTATGTAGGCACTGCCGCCGACGTGGAGGGCCAGGCCCTGGGTGAGGAAAGCGGCAACGCCTTTCGCTTTGGATACACCTTGCGCCTGCCGGTGGATGGCCGCACCTTCGAGGTTCAGTTCGACGACTGGATGTACCTCATGGACCAGCGCGTGATGCTCAACAAAGCCGTCATGAGCAAGTTTGGCGTGCGCTTGGGTGAGGTCACCCTGTCGTTTGTCAAGCGCTGAGGCCCGCCCTTTTCATGTCACACAACCCCACCCTGCGCGACTGGACCGGCAAAACGGCTTGGCTCATAGGTGCGTCCAGCGGCATTGGCCTGGCCACCGCCCAGGCCCTGCATGCCCGGGGGGCGCGGGTCGCGGTCTCTGCCCGCCAGGCCGGGGCTTTGGCCGAGTTTGTGCAAGCCCACCCCGGCGCCGTGGCCTTGCCGCTGGACGCCACCGATCCTCAGGCGCTGCGCGAGGCGGCCGGTCAACTCATGGCCAGCGGGGGCCTGGACCTGGTGGCTTACTGCGCCGGTCACTACAAGGCCCAGCGGGCGTTCGACTTTGACTTGGCTGAGATGCTCAAGCACCAGAACATCAATTACCTGGGCGCACTTTATATGCTCGATGCGGTGCTGCCGCATTTTTTGCAGCAGCGCCGCGGCCACATCAGCCTGATCTCCAGCGTGGCCGGCTTTCGGGGCTTGCCCAACAGCCTGGCTTACGGCCCCACCAAAGCGGCCCTGATCAACCTGGCCGAAACCTTGTACGCCGACCTGAGCCCCAGGGGTGTGGGGGTGAGCCTGATCAACCCGGGCTTTGTGCAAACCGGCCTGACCGCGCAAAACCAATTTGCGATGCCCGCGCTCATCACGGCCGAGCAGGCCGCCCATGAGATCGTGCAGGGCTGGGCGCGCGGCCGCTTTGAAATTCATTTTCCGCGCCGCTTCACCTTGGCCATGAAGGTGTTGCAGTGGCTGCCGTATGCGCTTTATTTGCCGCTGGTCAAGCGCATGGTCAAGGAACGCACATGAGCCCGACACAGCCCCACCTGGACAGCGCCATCGATGCCTTGGTGCAGTTTTTTGAGCAACTCCAGCGCGCCGATGTGGCCAGGCTCAAAGACTTTTATGCCGCCGAGACCTTTTTCAAAGACCCTTTCAACGAGGTCCAAGGCGTGGCCGCGATGGAGCGCATTTTTGCGCACATGTTCGAGGCGCTGGATCAGCCGCATTTCATCGTGACCGGGCGCGTGGCGCAGGGCCAGGAATGCTTTTTGGTCTGGGATTTTCGCTTTCGCTTCAAGCGCTTTGACCGCGTCACTTGGCAAACCGTGCGCGGCACCTCGCACCTGCGATTCGATGACGCCGGCCAAGTGGTGTTTCACCGCGACTATTGGGACGCGGCCGAGGAGCTTTATGAAAAGCTGCCCGGTGTGGGCGCCTTGATGCGCTGGCTCAAGCGCCAAGCCAATCGTTGAATCAGCGCGGCAGCGATTCCACAAAACTGGCCCTGGCCATCAGCTTGTCTTGCAGCTTGGCCAAGTTGGCGTGCGCGGCGCGCCAGTCGATGTGGGCAAAGCGCAGGTCCAAGTAGCCCAAGGCGCAGCCCACGGCCACGTCCGACAGGCTGAAATGCACGCCGCTGCAAAAGGGCTTGTCGGCCAAGCCCGTGGACATGGCCTTGAGCACCAGATGCACCTTGGACATTTGCCGGTCTATCCAGGCTTGGCTGCGCTCGATGTCGGCGCGGCCCGACCAAGTGGCTTCCATGCGGGCCAGCACGCAGGCGTCAAGCAGGCCGTCGGACAAGGCCTCCCAGGTTTTGACCTCGGCGCGCTCGCGGCCAGAGCTCGGGATCAGCTTGCCCACCGGCGACAGCGTGTCCAGGTACTCCACGATCACCCGCGAATCGAACACGGCCTCACCCCCCTCCATCACCAAGCAAGGCACCTTGCCCAGCGGATTGGCCTGGGCCATGGTGGTGTCTGCCGACCACACGTCTTCCAGCACGAATTGGTAATCCAGTTTTTTCTCGGCCATCACGATGCGCACTTTGCGCACATAGGGGCTGGTTTCGGAGCCAATGAGTTTCATGGGTAGGGGATAAAAAGGCGTTGCAAGAAAATGTGATTATTCTATCGATTCGCTATGGCGCTTCCTGGGCTTGCGCCCGACTCGCGCCCCAAGCCCAGACCTACAATTGGGGCCATGAGTTTGAACAACGTCAACGCCTTGTCGCCGCTGGATGGTCGTTATGCCTCCAAGCTTGAAGATCTGCGCCCGCTTATGTCTGAGCAGGGCTATATGCACCGCCGGGTGCAGGTGGAGGTGGCCTGGTTTGTGGCTTTGTCTGACGCCGGCTTTGCCGAGTTCAAGCCCTTGTCCAGCGGGGCACGCAGCTATCTTCAAGGCTTGGTGAGCCATTTCTCTGAGGCCGATGCCCTGGCCATCAAGGCCATTGAAAAAATCACCAACCACGACGTCAAGGCCGTGGAGTACTGGATCAAGTCCAAGTTCGAGGCCAGGCCAGAGCTGCAGTCCGCCGCCGAGTTTGTGCACTTTGCCTGCACCAGCGAGGACATCAACAACACCAGCCATGCGCTGCAGCTCAAAAGCAGCCGCGAGCAGGTGCTGTTGCCCGCCTTGGACAGCGTGATTGCCACGCTGCGCAGCATGGCCCACCAGCATGCGGCTGTCTCCATGCTCAGCCGCACCCACGGCCAAACCGCCAGCCCCACCACCGTGGGCAAAGAAATCGGCAACGTGGTCATGCGCTTGGCCCAGGCTCGGCAAAAAATCGCCGGCGTTGAGCTCATGGGCAAGATGAATGGCGCGGTGGGCAACTACAACGCCCATTTGGCGGCCTGGCCTGAATTTGACTGGGAGGCTTTCAGCCGCCGCGTGATTGAGGCGCCCGAGCCACAGGGCCTGGGTTTGAACTTTCAGCCCTACAGCATCCAAATTGAGCCCCACGACTACATGGCCGAGCTCTTTGACGCCGTGGCCCGCAGCAACACCATCTTGATTGATTTGTCGCGCGACATCTGGGGCTATGTGAGCCTGGGCTACTTCAAGCAGCGTTTGAAGGAGGGCGAAATTGGCTCCTCGACCATGCCGCACAAGGTCAACCCCATTGATTTTGAGAACGCCGAGGGCAATCTGGGCCTGGCCAACGCCTTGCTCAAGCACCTGAGCGAAAAGCTGCCCATCAGCCGCTGGCAGCGCGACCTCACCGACTCCACCGTGCTGCGCAACATCGGCGTGGCCTTTGGCTACACCGTGCTGGCTTGGCGCTCGCTCAGTGTGGGCTTGGGCAAGCTCGAGCTCAACCAGGAGGCCCTGGACGAGGACCTGAACGCCGCTTGGGAGGTGCTGGCCGAGCCCATACAGACCGTGATGCGCCGCTACGGCGTGCAAGGCGCTTATGAGCAGCTCAAAGAAGTCACGCGTGGCAAAACCGTCACCCCTGAGGCCTTGCACGGGCTCATTCGCAGCCTGGACATCCCAGAGGCCGAAAAAGCGCGCTTGTTGGCCATGACGCCCAGCAGCTACGTGGGCAAGGCGGTGGAGTTGGCCCGCCGCGTCTGAGCGCGGCAAGCTGGCTGCGCCCACCGGCTCGGTTCATGGGCCCGCTTGCGTCTCGGATGCGGGCTTGAAGGACAAGCGCTTTTCTACCGCCCGGTCTGCATAGCGGCCAAAGCGCCAAGACGTGCTTTCCAGGGTGATGCGCCGCCAGGTGGCGCGCTTGGCCCCGGGGCTCATTTCTGGCCAGCGCTGAACCTCTTCGAAACTGCGGCCGCAACCCTTGCAGTGGTCGTCGCCTTGGCTGGTCGAGCAAATGGCAATGCAGGGCGTGTCTGGCGTGGTGTCGTACCAGCCGCGCCAAGCTGCCAAAGCCTGGACCGGAAAACTCGCTTCGTCCGCTTCTTCCTCGTGGTAATACACCAGCAGGGCATACACCTCGGCCAGCGCACGCAGCTCAGGCGCCAGGGTGACGCCGTCCGGGGAGGGCTTTTTCTCGCGCCAATGGTTGATGGCGGCTTCGATGTCGGTGATGTGGATGCGGGACACGGTGTCCGTAGGGTGGTGAGCTCAAGGCGGCGGGGTGCAAATTATGGGGCTGCCAGCTCAATTTAGGCCAGATGGTTTGCAAGGCGCCAGGTTTTGTTGTCAAATAGATGTTTTCCGAAGGGGAGTAACTCCCAGGTCTTTGCCAGCCATGCGCTGATTGCGCGCTGCGGCCAGACCGATCAGCAAGTCGTCATTACGAAGCTTTCGCTTCCGGCTTGTTGGGCCGCCCTCCAGGCGGTCGAGCCAGACCTTCGATTAAAACCTGCACAGGTTTGGTCGAAGCATGGTCCTTTCTGACACTCCGATCTCGCTTGTGCTGGCCTGAGGGCGCTTTTGAGCGCTGTGCGTTCACAACACATCGAATCGGAGAACGATCATGGAAGTTTTTTCATCCGCCTGGTTTTCGGCCCTGCTGGCCATTATTTTGATTGACCTGGTGTTGGCCGGCGACAACGCCATCGTCATTGCCCTGGCTGCCCGCAATCTGCCGCCTGACCTGCAAAAGAAAGCCATCATCTGGGGCACGGTGGGTGCCATTGCGGTGCGCACCGTCATGACGGTGGGCGTGGTGTGGCTGCTCAAAGTACCAGGCTTGATGCTGGTCGGTGGCCTGGGCCTGGTCTGGATTGCCTACAAACTGCTGGCTGACCAAGGCGGTGAGGAGCATGACGGACCTGTGGTCACCACCTTTTGGGGCGCCATGAAAACCATTGTGATTGCCGACGCCCTGATGGGCGTGGACAACGTGCTGGGTGTGGCCGGTGCTGCCCATGGCGCGTTTGACCTGGTGGTCATTGGTTTGCTCATCAGCGTGCCGATCGTCGTGTTTGGCAGCTCCGTGGTGCTCAAACTGGTGGAGCGTTTTCCCATCATCATTCACCTGGGTGCAGCCGTGCTGGCCTTCACCGCCGCCAAAATGATTGTCAGCGAGCCTCTGTTGGTGGACTTTTACGGCGGCAAAAACGCCTGGGCCGAAGGCCAGACCATGAAAGTGGCGGCCCAGTGGGCCACTTATGTGGTGGCCGTCGCGGTCGTGCTCGGTGGTGGCTGGCTGGCCACCCGCCGCTCGGCGGCTGCCGACAAGGACGAGTTGCCCGCGCGCTGAATCGGGTCTCACCAGCCTGGCCTGAACAGGCATGGACAGGCGTTGGTGAGCACCCTTGTTACCCCTTGCAATGAAAGGTCTTCGATGGACAGGCTGATTGTGTATGTGGATGACGCCACCCATGCGTGGGCCGTGTTGCAAGCGCTGCGTCACCCAGCGGCCGCACCGGTGCCACGGCATTGGATCTTGGTGGCTTGTGCGCCGCGCGTGACCCAGCATGTGAGCAAGTGGGTGACCCACCGTGCCCGGGAAAGCTGGCGTGGCAAATGGACGGACAAAATTTGGGCCCAGCTGCTTCCCCGGTTGGAGGGCGAGGGTCAGGAGCTCTTGTCTTGCATGGCCAAGCACAACCTGGTTCTGCAAACCGAAGAGCTGATCCGCGTGCATGGCCCGGCCAGGGTGATAGATGCGCGCCGCCCCAAGCAGTCGCCTGTGCCATGGGACGCTGGTTCGGCCTCGTCGGGGCCGGGCGGTGTGTTGGGCATGTGCTTGAGCCTGGCGGGCTTGGGAATGTGCGTCGCCGATTAAGAGGCACCAGCGCTGCCCCTGGCAGCCAAGGCCTGCGCTACTTGAGCCAGCCACGCCGGCGAAAGTACCACATGGGCAACACGGCGCTGGCCACCATCAGCGTCAGGGCATAAGGGTAGCCCCAGGTTTGCGACAGTTCAGGCATGTACTGAAAGTTCATGCCGTACAAGCTCGCAATCAAGGTGGGTGGCAACAGCGCCACACTGGCCACCGAGAAGATCTTGATGATCTTGTTTTGGTTGATGTTGATGAAACCCACGGTGGCGTCCATCAAAAAGTTGATTTTTTCAAACAAAAAAGCCGTGTGCGAGTCCAGCGAGTCGATGTCGCGCAAAATTTGCCTGGCGTCCTCGAATTGGTCGGCATGCAGCATTTTGCTGCGCATCATGAACGACAAGGCCCGGCGCGTGTCCATCATGTTGCGCCGTATCCGGCCGGACAGGTCCTCATGGCGCGCAATGGCGGCCAGCACCTCACCGGCTTTGGCGTCGGTCACGTCGGCCGACAACACCTTGGTGCTGACCTTTTCAAGGTCCACATAAATGCCCTCTATGGTGTCGGCCGAGTACTCGGCATCGGCGTCAAAGAGCTTGAGCAACACGTCTTTGGCATCGTCAATCAGTCCGACGGCACGCCTGGCGCGCATGCGCACCAAGCGAAAGACGGGCACGTCTTCGTCATGGATGGAAAACAACACCCCTTTGCTCTTGAGGTCCTCGTTGAGCATGTTCAAGATGAAGGCCACCCGCACCGTGTGGGGCTCGTCGGCGTCGGCGATCAAAAAGTCAGAGCGAATGTGCAATTCGCCGTTGTCTTCTTCGTAAAAGCGGGCCGACTCTTCGATGTCCTCGTCCATGGCATCTTCAGGAATCAGCAGGCCAAAATACTGCTTGACCCAGCGTTTTTCTTCCAGGGTGGGCGACTCCAGGTCAACCCAGATGGGCTGGAACTTGGAGAGCTCTTCCAGGGATTCGATTTCTTCCTGAAAGAGTCGCCCATTGACGAGCGTGAAAACATTGAGCATGGCGACTGGGCTCCCTGGATGGAGTGGGGGGCAAATGAGGGCGGCCTGCGCTAGGCGCCCTCGGGCGGGGTGGGTGATCGCTTCCAACCCCCGCAGCCAGTGCCGGTGTTGAAAGCTAGCGACTGGGGCTGCTTTCCATCGATGTCTCCGTCAATTCTGATCCACAGATTATGGCATTGCTCGGCCCCATGCTCAGCCCCAGCCTTGACCGACTGGGGGCTCGCCGCCGCCTCGGCCTGGGCCTGGACCTAGGGTGAACCCGGTCTCTGTGGGGTGCTGCTTGCCAAGCCAGGCATCCAGGCGCATCATGGGGTTGAGCGTGTTCCGTCGGTTGTCGCGGTTGGCCCCGTTGACAGCCTTTTTTGTTCCCGTCCCGACAAGGAGCTCCTTATGAACCTGACGATCAGCGGCCATCACCTGGAAGTCACACCCGCTTTGCGCGGCTATGTGACCAGCAAGCTCGATCGAATCACCCGCCATTTCGACCAAGTGGTCGATGTCAAGGTCCTGCTGACCATTGATAACATGAAAGAAAAAGAACGCAGGCAGCGAGCCGAATGCAATATCCACGTCAAAGGCCGTGATCTTTTTGCCGAAAGTTCCCATGCCGACCTGTATGCGGCGGTCGACGAATTGGCCGACAAGCTGGACCGACAGGTGGGCCGCTACAAAACCCGCGCGCAAGACCATCACCACGAAACCCACCGCAGGCAAACCGACATCACTGCGTTGGACAGCTGAGCCAAGCCCATGCGCCCTGAGCAGCCCATTTTTGGGCTGGTCAGCGGCCGTTGGTGGTCACACAGGAGACCCGACCTTGGCCATGCGCCCAGAAACAGCCGCCCCAGGGCGGTTTTTTTGTGTGTGCTCGCCCAGCGCAGATTCACTCGCCGTGCATAATCCGCCCACTCGATCGTCATGAACCGTCTATCTCAGATATTGCCCCCTGCCCAAGTCTTGGTCAGTGTGGACGCCACCAGCAAAAAGCGCGCCTTTGAGGAGGCGGGCCTGCTGTTTGAGAATGTGCATGGCCTGAACCGCGCGCTCATCACGGACAGCTTGTTTGCCCGCGAACGGCTGGGTTCCACGGGTCTGGGTCATGGTGTGGCCATCCCTCACGGCCGCATCAAGGGGCTGAAGGCGCCCATGGCCGCCGTATTTCAGCTGAACTCGCCCATTGGTTTTGACGCCCCGGACGAAAAAGCGGTGAATTTGCTGATTTTTTTGCTGGTGCCAGAAGCGGCGACCCAAAAGCACCTTGAAATTCTCTCCGAGATTGCAGAACTTTTGAGTGACTCTGTGCTGCGTGAGCAGCTCAAAGCCAGTGTGGATGCGGGCCATTTGCATCGCTTGATTGCCTCGTGGCAGTCCACCCACATCAACCCGTGAGCCCGTCCGAGCAGAGGCAAGCCCCATGAAACCGACGGTGGTCAGCGCCGATGTCCTGTTTGAGGACCACAGGCAGGCCTTGAAGTGGCAATGGGTCGCCGGCTTGGGCGCTTCTGAGCGGCGTTTTGACGAGGTGGCCGTGCGTGCGGCCCGCTCCGGTGCCGATTTGGTCGGCTACCTCAACTACATCCACCCCTACCGCGTGCAGATTCTGGGCGAGCGGGAGGTGGCCTACCTCTCCACAGGCCATGTGGAGGACTGCAGCCGGCGCATCAACCGCATCATCACTTTGGAGCCGCCGGTGTTGGTGGTGGCCGACGGGCAGGTCGTGCCCGACATGTTGGTGTCCATGTGCGAGCGTGGCAATTTGCCCATGTTTGCCACGCCCGAGTCGGCCGCATTTGTCATTGACGTATTGCGCGCTTACCTGTCCAAGCACTTCGCCGACCGCACCTCCATGCATGGCGTGTTCATGGACATTTTGGGCATGGGTGTGATGATCACGGGCGAGTCTGGCCTGGGCAAAAGCGAGCTGGGGCTGGAGCTCATCTCGCGCGGCCATGGCCTGGTGGCCGACGATGCCGTGGACCTGTACCGCATCAACCAAACCACCATTGAAGGCCGTTGCCCGGATTTGCTGCAAAACCTGCTGGAAGTGCGGGGCATTGGCCTGTTGGACATCAAGGCTATTTTTGGCGAAACGGCGGTGCGTCGAAAAATGCGGCTCAAGCTGATCGTGCACCTGGTGCGGCGCGAAACACTGGAGCGCGACTATGACCGCATCCCGCACGAGCCCTTGACGCAGGACATCCTGGGGATTCCCGTGCGCAAAGTCATCATCCAAGTGGAAGCAGGCCGCAACATTGCCGTGCTGGTGGAAGCTGCCGTGCGCAATGCCATTTTGCAACTGCGGGGCATCAACACCTATGAAGACTTTGTAGAGCGTCACCGCCGCGCCATGCAGCAGGGCGACTGAGCCCGCGCAACGGGCTCACTGGCGGGAGCCGTCCGTCTGGCTCGCGGGGCGGGGGTCTTTCGCTCGGTGCGGGCAAGCCGACTGGCTGCAGTGGGCGTAAATGGACAGGGCGTGATCGGCAATCTCAAACCCTTTGGCCTTGGCAATGTGGTGTTGACGCTGCTCAATCTCGGCGTCGTAGAACTCCTCGACCCGGCCGCAGTCCAGGCAAACCAAATGGTCATGGTGCTGGCCTTCATTGATTTCATAGACCGCCTTGCCTGACTCGAAGTTGCTGCGAATGAGCAGCCCCGCCTGCTCAAACTGCATGAGCACGCGGTAGACCGTGGCCAAGCCAATGTCCGAGCGCTCTTCCAAAAGCACGCGAAACACGTCCTCGGCGGTCATGTGGCGCTGCTTGCCCTTCTGAAAAATTTCAAGGATCTTCAAGCGGGGCAAGGTCGCCTTCAGGCCAGTGCTTTTCAGCTCGTCGATGTTGCTCATGGTGGTGGTCAAGGGCGGATGCGCGCAGGGCAGGGGCAGGGCGAAACGGGCGGCTCAAGGCTTGCTGGGGGGCGTGCCGACAGGGCCTGGCCGCTACAATGGTTCATCATATCGTCTTGGCCCTTGACCATGTCTGCACGCTTTCGTCTGGTGCTTGTCGCCGTTTTTGCTGTGGGCCCCATGGCCATGCTGGGGGCTTGCAGCGCCAGCAAGTCGCTGTCACAGCCTGCCACCTGGCTCACGCCCTACCGGCCTGATGTGGTGCAGGGCAATTTCATTTCCAGTGAACAAGTGGCCTTGCTCAGCGCGGGCTTGTCGCGCCTGCAGGTGCGCAACCTGCTGGGCACGCCCTTGGTGTCGAGTTTGTTTCACGCCGACCGCTGGGACTATGTGTTCAGCATGCAGCGCCGCGCTGGCGAGTCGCGCATCTACCGCTACGCGGTGTTTTTCAAAGGCGACGAGTTGGTCCGGTTTGAGGGCGACCGCATGCCCAGCGAGTCCGAATTCATCGCTCAGCTCGATGCCCGACGCGAACTGGGCAAGGTGCCCCCCTTGGAGGCCACGGCCGAGCAACTTCAGGCCGCCGAGGCCAAGGCGGCGCCCAGGTCGCCCGAGTCTGCCGCACCAGCTGCAGCGCCTGCAGGGGCCTCCACTTCCACCACCTACCCCCCTCTTGAAGGAAGTCGCCCGTGAGCCAAGCCATTCACCCCAGCGCCGCGCCGCGACTGAAGATTGCTGTCGCTGGGGCCAGTGGCCGCATGGGCCAGATGCTGGTGCAGGCGGTGCTGGCCTCGACCGACCTGAGCTTGAGCGGTGCCCTCGACATCCCGTCCAGCCCCCAGCTGGGCCAGGACGCGGCTGCCTTGCTGGGCCAGCAGTCTGGCGCTTGCATCACCGCCGACCTGCACCAGGGCCTGGCGGGCGCTGATGTGCTGATCGACTTCACCCGACCCGAAGGCACCCTGGCCCATGTGGCCGTTTGCCGCGAGCTGGGTGTCAAGCTGGTGATTGGCACCACGGGCTTTAGCGAGGCGCAAAAAGCCGATATTGCCCGGGCCGCTCAAGACATGGCCATCGTGATGGCACCGAATATGAGCGTGGGCGTGAACGTCACACTCAAGCTGCTGGAGATGGCGGCCAAGGCCTTGGCCACTGGCTATGACATAGAGATCATTGAAGCCCACCACCGCCACAAGGTGGACGCGCCCTCGGGCACGGCACTCAAAATGGGCGAGGTGATTGCCAGCGCCATGGGGCGCGACCTCCAAGCCTGCGCGGTGTACGAGCGCTACGGCCACACGGGTGAGCGCGATCCCTCGACCATCGGCTTTTCTACCATTCGCGGCGGCGACATCGTGGGCGACCACACCGTGCTGTTTGCCGGCACGGGCGAGCGCATCGAGGTCACCCACAAGTCCTCAAGCCGCGCCACATATGCCCAAGGCAGCTTGCGTGCGGCGCGCTTTTTGGCCGGTCGTGCCACTGGCTTGTACGACATGTTCGACGTGCTCGAACTGAGCTAAAGCACCATGCTGTCGCTCCTGACCGAGGGCGATGCCATCAGCCGCGTGGTGGCGCTTTCCCTCTTGCTCATGTCGGTGGCCAGCTGGGTTCTTATTCTTTGGAAAACCGCACTGGTGTGGCGGGCCAGCCTCAGCCTGCCGCGCAGTGTGGCGGCCTTTTGGCAGGCGGCCGATTGGGACGAGGCCGCGCAAGGCTTGCGCGCCTTTGACCGGGCTGGCGTGTTGCTGCCTCTGGTGCAAGCTGTGCGGCAACTCGAACAGCAGCCGGCGGCCTCGCTGGGCGCCCAAGGCGATGCATCAGCGCGCGTGACACGCGCCTTGCGCGATGCGCTGCAGGGCGTGCTGCGCCGCCTGCAACATGGCCAAATTGTGCTGGCCAGTGTGGGCGCTGTCGCGCCTTTCATCGGTTTGCTGGGCACCGTCTGGGCCATTTACTTGGCGCTGGTCGCGCTGGGCGCCCAAGGTGCTGCGGGCGCCATCGGGATAGAGCAAATTTCCGGCCCGGTGGGCGAGGCCTTGGTCATGACGGCGGCGGGTTTGGCCGTGGCCATTCCGGCCGTGCTGGCCTACAACGCCCTGGGCAGGCACATTGAGCACATAGAAGCCGAACTCGAAGGCTTTGCCCACGACCTGCGCGAGCTGGTGTTGCACCACGCGGGCGCAGCCCAGGAGCGGCCATGAGCTGGGGCCGCCTGTCCACCCCCAGGTCGCGGGCCCAGGCACTGGCGCCCATGAAAGCGCCCATGAGCCAAATCAATGTCACGCCCTTGGTGGACGTGATGCTGGTGCTGTTGGTCATCTTCATGCTGACGGCCCCTTTGCTCACCAGCGCGCTCAAGCTGGACCTGCCCCGCGCCATGGCCGCCCCTGCCGTGCCCCCGGCGACCAGCCTCAGGCTGGAGATAGACAAGAGCGGTCAGGCCTTTCTTGAGGGCCGAGCGCTGGATGCGGCCCAGCTGGCCCAGCGCCTGAGACAGGCTGCCACCGTTCAGCCAGACACCGAATTGCAGCTGCACGCCGACCAGGCCGTGCCTTATGGCCAGGTGGTCGAAGTGATAGGCCTGGCCCAGCAAGCCGGCTTGTCGCGCATAGGCTTGGTGGCCGAGGCTGCCCCTTTTTCTGCACGCGCTAAACCTTAGTTGGGCGGCCCGTCAGCAGCCCTTCAAGGGCTGCCGCCTAAAATCGGCTTTCACGCCTTTTGTGCCCCCACTTCCCTTTTGACCGATGGCCTCAGGCCGAGCTCCTGAGCCCGCTCCCATGCAAGACACCACCTACGACCACCAAAAGATCGAAGGCGCCGCCCAGGCGCATTGGCAGGCCGCTGACGCCTACCGCGTTGGCGAGCACAGCGACAAGCCTTTGGGCAAGTACTACGCCTGCTCCATGCTGCCCTACCCCAGTGGCAAGCTGCACATGGGCCATGTGCGCAACTACACCATCAACGACATGCTCACGCGCCAGCTGCGCATGAAGGGCTACAACGTGCTCATGCCCATGGGCTGGGACGCTTTTGGTTTGCCCGCCGAAAACGCCGCCCTCAAAAACAAAGTGCCGCCCGCCAAGTGGACCTTTGACAACATCGCTTACATGAAAAAGCAGATGCAGGCCATGGGCCTGGCCATCGACTGGTCGCGCGAGGTCGCCACCTGCGAGCCCAGCTACTACCATTGGAACCAGTGGCTGTTTTTGAAGATGCTGGACAAAGGCATTGCTTACCGCAAGACCCAGGTGGTCAACTGGGACCCGGTGGACCAAACCGTGCTGGCCAACGAGCAGGTGATTGACGGCAAAGGCTGGCGCACCGGCGCCGTGGTGGAAAAGCGCGAGATCCCTGGCTACTACCTCAAGATCACCGACTACGCGCAAGAGCTGCTCGACCATGTGCAGATGGGCAACGACAAGGCCACGCTCCACGGCTGGCCAGACCGCGTGCGCCTGATGCAGGAAAACTGGATAGGCAAAAGCGAAGGCGTGCGCTTTGCCTTCACGCACGGCATCCTGGGTGCAGACGGCGCTCCCATGGCAGAGGGCAAGATGCATGTGTTCACCACGCGCGCCGACACCATCATGG
This sequence comes from Comamonadaceae bacterium, assembly GCA_947460165.1. Classification (GTDB taxonomy): domain Bacteria; phylum Pseudomonadota; class Gammaproteobacteria; order Burkholderiales; family Burkholderiaceae_C; genus Polaromonas. The sequence continues at coordinate 7,669 of CANHKH010000003.1, read as the reverse complement.
GCGTGACTTTCTGCGCGGTGGCCCCCGAGCACCCCTTGGCCGTGCATGCCGCCCAGTCCCACCCAGCATTGGCCGCCTTCATTGAAGAGTGCAAAGCCGGTGGCACCACCGAGGCCGAACTGGCCGTCAAAGACAAGTTGGGCATGGCCACGGGGCTGCAGGTGCAACACCCCATCTCCGGCCTGCCGGTGGATGTGTGGGTGGGCAACTATGTGCTCATGGGCTATGGCGACGGCGCGGTGATGGGCGTGCCTGCCCACGACGAGCGCGACTTTGCCTTTGCCAAAAAATATGGCATCCCCATTTGCGACGTGGTGCACATCGAAGGCCTGAGCTACGACCACAGCCGGTGGCAGGAATGGTACGCAGACAAGCAGCGCGGGGTCACCGTCAACTCGGGCGAATTCAGTGGCCTGCCCTGCAAAGAGGCGGCGGACGCGGTGGCCCGCGCCTTGCAGACCAAAGGTCTGGGCGAGAAAAAAACCACATGGCGCTTGCGTGACTGGGGGGTGAGCCGCCAGCGCTACTGGGGCACGCCCATTCCCATCATCCATTGTGATGAACACGGGGCAGTGCCCGTACCAGAAAAAGACTTGCCCGTGGTGCTGCCGCAAGATTGCGTGCCCGATGGCTCGGGCAACCCCTTGCTCAAGCACGAGGGTTTTCACGCCGGGGTGGTGTGTCCGGTGTGCGGCAAAGCTGCACGCCGCGAAACCGACACCATGGACACCTTTGTGGACAGCTCCTGGTATTTCATGCGCTATTGCGACCCGCGCCACACCGAGCAGATGGTGGCCGAGGGCACCAATTACTGGATGGCCGACCCCACCAAAGCGACCGGTGGCAGCGGCATGGACCAGTACATTGGCGGCATTGAGCACGCCATCTTGCACCTGCTGTATGCGCGTTTTTGGACCAAGGTGATGCGTGACCTGGGGCTGGTGAAGGTGGACGAGCCCTTCACCAAATTGCTCACCCAGGGCATGGTGCTCAACCACATTTATTCACGCCGCACGGCCAAGGGCGGCAAAGACTATTTTTGGCCGCATGATGTGGAGCATGTGCTGGACGCCGCTGGCAAAGTGGTGGGTGCCAAGCTCAAGAACGAAGCGGAGAGCGCCGACGGCCGCCTGCCTGTGGGCACGGCCATTGATTACGAGGGCGTGGGCACCATGTCCAAGTCCAAGAACAACGGCGTGGACCCGCAGGACCTGATTGAAAAATACGGCGCAGACACGGCACGCCTGTACACCATGTTCACCGCCCCGCCTGAGGCCACGCTGGAGTGGAACGATGCGGCGGTGGAAGGCAGCCACCGCTTTCTCAAGCGCGTCTGGGGTTTTGCGCACAAGCACGCAGCCGCCCTGCGCACGGCCACCGCCCGTGACCTGAGCCAAGCCAGCTTGCGCGCCGAAAGCAAGAAACTGCGCCGCGAACTGCACCTGGTGCTCAAGCAGGTCGCCTACGACTACGAGCGCATGCAATACAACACGGTGGTGTCGGGCTGCATGAAGCTGCTCAACGCGCTGGAGGACTTTGCCTTTGATGGCAGCGACGGCGACGCGGCCTTGCGCTGCGAAGGCATGTCGCTGCTGGTGCGCACGCTCTATCCCGCTTGCCCGCACATCGCCCATGCGCTGTGGTCCGAGCTGGGCTATGCCCAGGCGGTGGGCAGCTTGTTGGACGCGCCCTGGCCGCAAGTCGATGCGCAGGCCCTGCAGCAAGACGAGATCGAACTGGTGCTGCAGATCAACGGCAAGCTGCGCGGCGCCATCACGGTGCCCGCTGGCGCCGACAAAGCCGCCATTGAGGCAGCGGCGCTGGCCAGCGAGGTTGTGATCAAGCAGGCGCAAGGCGCACCGGTCAAAAAAGTCATTGTGGTGCCCGGCCGCCTGGTCAACGTGGTGCTTTGACGCGCTCATCCTATGGTTGCCCCATGACTGCTCAGAGCCTGCCACGCCGATCTGCCCTGGCCCTGCTGGCGGCCGGCTGTGCTGGTCTGGGGGCCTGCGGCTTTGCACTGCGCCAGCCGCCCAACTACGCCTTTCGCACGGTCTACCTGTCGCTGCCCCCCGGCTCCAGCCTGCGCGCGCCGCTCACGCGCTCGCTCGAGTTCAGCTCCAATGTGCGCGTGCTGGCCGAAGCCGGTGATCTTCAGTCGGCCGACGTGGTGCTGGAGATCCCTAGCGAGGTTCGTGAAAAAGTGGTGGCCGGACTGAACGCGGCCGGCCAGGTCAGAGAGTTTCAACTGCGCTTGCGCATGCGCTTTCGCCTGCGCACACCGCGCGGTGCAGAACTGATTCCCATGACCGAGCTGCTGCTTGAACGTGAAATTGGCTATGCCGAGTCGGCCGCGCTGGCCAAGGAAGAAGAAGAAGCCTTGCTTTACCGCGAAATGCGGCAAGACATACAGCAGCAAATTTTGCGCCGCTTGGCGTCTGTGCGCGATCTCAACACCCCTGTGCCTGCGCCCGCGCGCTGAGCCCGCATGCCATGCAACTGAGCTTGCCCCAACTTGGCGCCCACCTGCAGCGCGGCCTGCGCAACTTGTATGTGCTGCACGGTGACGAGCCCTTGCTGGTGCAAGAAGCCGCCGATGCTTTGCGGGCTGCCGCCCGCGCCCAGGGTTTTTCTGAGCGCAGCGTGCACACCGTGCAAGGCGCGCACTTTGACTGGAGCGCCGTGCTGGCCGCTGCCAGCGCCTTGAGTTTGTTTGCTGACAAGCAAATCCTGGAGCTGCGCATTCCCACCGGCAAGCCAGGCAAAGAGGGCAGCGTGGCCCTGCAGCAGTTGGTGGACAGTCTGCAGGGCAACGACGACATCTTGGTGCTGGTGATCTTGCCCAAGCTGGACAAGGTCACCCGCACCGGCGCCTGGTTCACGGCTTTAGAGGGCGGCGGCGTCAGTTTGGCGGTCGAGCCCGTGGAGCGCCGTGCGCTGCCCGACTGGATCGCCCAGCGCCTGGCGCTGCAAGGCCAGCGCGTGGTTCAGGGGCCAGAGGGGCCGCACACGCTGGCTTTTTTTGCCGACCGGGTGGAGGGCAATTTGCTGGCCGCGCACCAAGAAATTCAAAAACTGGGCCTGCTTTACCCGGCCGGCGAGCTGAGCCTGGCGCAGGTCGAGTCTGCCGTGCTCAATGTGGCGCGCTACGACGTGTTCAAGCTGTCCGAAGCCGTGCTGGCCGGCCAGATGTTGCGTGTGCAGCGCATGCTCGACGGCCTGCAGGCCGAGGGCGAGTCCGAGGTGCTGGTGCACTGGGCCTTGGCCGAAGACATTCGTGGCTTGAAACGCGTCAAAGACGCGGTGGCCGAGGGCCGGCCCCTGCCCCTGGCCTTGCGTGAAAACCGCGTCTGGGGCCTCAAGGAGCAGCTCTACGCGCGTGTGCTGCCGCAGCTGACGCTGCCGGCCCTGGCCAAGCTGCTGGAGGCGGCCCACCAGGTCGACGGCATTGTCAAGGGCCTCAAGCAGCCGGGCTGGCCCACCGACGGCTGGCAGGCCCTGCAGCGCCTGGCCATGCAACTGTGCGAGCCCTGCGCCCAGGTCTCTGGCGCGCGGGCCAGCCGCGCCGTGCGCGCTTAAACCGAAGCAGCTCTGCGGATTCCGCCTTCCCACATCTGGGGGCTGGGGGGGTCACGCGGCAAGATGGTGCTGTGCGATGCCCCCACCCCGGCCCTCCCCCAGAGGGGGAGGGAGCAATTCGGGGAGGCCATGTCGTGCTCCCTCGCCCCTTTGGGCAGAGGGCTGGAGAGAGGGGCAGGTGTGAGGCAAAGTGCGTGCGATGCCCCCACCCCGGCCCTTCCCCAGAGGGGGAAGAAGGAAATCGGGAGCCCGGCTGTGCTCCCTCGCCCCTCTGCGGGGAGAGGGGCAGGTGCGCTGGGGCGCGCATGCGAAAATCAAGCCATGAACGCTGCTGTCCCTGCCACCTCCTTGAACGCCCTCGGCGTGACCGAGCTCATGAACCTCTTGGGCGCCCAGGCCAAATCGGCCTCGGTGGGCATGGCGCGCGCGCCTGCGGTGGCCAAGAACCAGGCCCTGCTCAGCTTGGCTGCCGCCCTGCGCAGCCAGGTGCCGCAGCTGCTGGCGGCCAATGCGCGTGACCTTGAGCGCGCGTCTGCAGGCGGGCTGACCGGCCCCATGCTCGACAGACTCAAGCTCAGCCCTGAGGTCATTGACACCGTGGCCTTGGGCTGCGAGCAACTCGCGGCCATGGCCGATGTGATTGGCGAGGTCATTGGCATGAAGCAGCAGCCCAGCGGCATCCGCGTGGGCCAAATGCGCGTGCCCATAGGCGTGTTTGGCATGATTTACGAGAGCCGGCCCAACGTCACCATCGAGGCCGCGTCGCTGGCCATCAAGAGCGGCAACGCCTGCATCTTGCGCGGCGGCTCCGAGGCCATTGAATCGAACACCGCCTTGGCTGACCTGGTGCGACTGGCCCTTTTGGAGGCCGGTCTGCCCGAGCACGCGGTGCAGCTGGTGCCCACCACCGACCGCGAGGCCGTGGGTCGACTGATCGCCATGCCCGAATACGTCGACGTGGTGATCCCGCGCGGCGGCAAGGGCTTGATCGAGCGCATCAGCGCGGGCGCCAAGGTGCCTGTCATCAAGCACCTGGATGGCAACTGCCATGTGTATGTGGACGAGCCCTGCGACCTGGCCATGGCCGTGACCGTGGCCGACAACGCCAAAACCCAAAAATACAGCCCCTGCAACGCCGCCGAAGGCCTGCTGGTGGCGCGCGGCGTGGCCGCTGAATTTTTACCCCGCATAGGCGCGGTCTACGCCGCCAAAGGCGTGGAGATGCGCTGCGATGCCGAGGCCAAGTCCTTGTTGGCGCAGGTGCCAGGCGCGCAGCTGGCCGACGCCACCGAGCAAGACTGGTTCGAGGAGTACTTGGCGCCTGTCATCAGCATCAAGGTGGTGGCCGGGGTGGATGAGGCCATTGCCCACATCAACCGCTGCTCCAGCCACCACACCGACGCCATCCTCACCCGCGACCACGGCCATGCCCAGCGGTTTTTGCGCGAGGTCGATTCGGCCAGTGTGATGGTCAACGCCAGCACGCGTTTTGCCGATGGTTTTGAGTTTGGCCTGGGCGCCGAGATCGGCATCTCCACCGACAAGTTCCATGCCCGTGGACCGGTGGGCATTGAGGGCCTGACCTCGCTGAAGTTTGTGGTGCTCGGCGACGGCGAAATTCGCCGCTGAGGCACTGGCTGCGGTGGGCAAGCGCCTCTGAGCAGTTCTGATTTATTGGTTTTTTCCTCAAGGAAAGTTGTGGCATGGTTCCTCATCTGATCACCGCGCTGAACGGCCCCATCAACGAGCTCGAGCAGCGCGTGTTGGACTCCACCCCGGCCATTGAGCGCTGGTTTCGCCTGGAGTGGATGGAGCACACCCCGCCGTTTTACGGCGCGGTGGACATCCGCAATGCCGGCTTCAAGCTCGCCCCGGTGGACACCAATTTGTTCCCCGGGGGCTGGAACAACCTCACGCCCGAGATGCTGCCGCTGGCGGTGCAGGCCGCCATGGCCGCCATTGAGAAAATTTGCCCCGAGGCGCGCAACCTGCTGGTGGTGCCCGAGAGCCACACCCGCAACACCTTCTACCTGGCCAATATGTTGCAGCTCAAGCGCATCTTTCACCAGGCCGGCCTGAATGTGCGCTTTGGCTCGCTCAGTCCCGAGATCAAGGAGCCGACCACCTTGGCGCTGCCCACGGGCGAGCAGATCACCATCGAGCCCTTGATACGCAGCGACAAACGCCTGGGTTTGAAGGACTTTGACCCGTGCACCATTTTGTTGAACAACGACTTGGCTGCGGGCGTTCCCGGTATTTTGGAAGACTTGCACGAGCAGTACCTGCTGCCGCCGCTGCATGCGAGCTGGTCGGTGCGGCGCAAGTCCAGGCACTTTCAAGCCTATGAAGAGGTGGCCAAGCGCTTTGCCAAGCTCATTGGGGTGGACCCCTGGCTGATCAACCCCATGTACAGCAGCTGTGGCGAGGTCCAACTGGCTCAAGAACAAGGCCTGGAGGGCGTGCGTGTCCATGTCGATGCCCTGCTGACCAAGATCCGCCGCAAGTACAAAGAGTACGGCATCAATGAAAAGCCTTTTGTGGTGCTCAAGGCCGACAACGGCAGCCACGGCATGGGCATCATGACGGTGCGCGATGTCAAGGACCTGGAGCAGCTGGCACACAAAACCTCGGCCCTGGCCTTCAGCGCCCCAGCAGGGCAGGCTGCGTTCGAGCTCATCATCCAAGAAGGCGTGCTCACCCACGAGCGCGTCAACGATGCGGTGGCTGAACCCGTGGTCTACATGATGGACCGCTATGTGGTGGGCGGCTTTTACCGGGTGCATGCCGAGCGCGGCGTGGATGAAAACCTCAACGCCCCTGGGGCCAGTTACGTGCCCCTGGCCTTTGCCGACAGCGGGCGCCTGCCCCAGCCGGGCGAAAAGCCGGGCTCGAGCAGCCCGAACCGGTTCTACATGTACGGCGTGATCGGGCGCTTGGCCTTGTTGGCCGCCAGCTACGAGCTCGAGGCCACAGACCCCTTGGCCGAGGTCTACGACTGAGCCAGCCAAGTCTTTGTCAGTTGCTGCGCCGCAACAAATTTGGCGCGATTGTCTTCTCCCGTGTGCGCCGGCTTGCCAAGTTCAAGGGCTGGCGCACAATACAAATCCTCTGTTTTCTTGTCCTGCGCAGCTTTCGTGAAGCTGTGGTGCCCAGGACCGACCGGCCTTGTCGCAAACTAAATCCTCTCTTGCCGCGCTCACTTTGGGCGCCATTGGTGTTGTCTATGGCGACATCGGCACCAGCGTGTTGTATGCCGTCAAGGAGGTCTTTGGTTCAGGCCATGTGGATTTCACACCGGCCAACGTCTACGGCATTTTGTCCATCTTTTTTTGGACGCTGACGCTGATCGTCTCGATCAAGTATGTGGTGCTGGTGCTGCGCGCCGACAACCACGGCGAGGGCGGCTTGGTGGCCATGCTGGCGCTGGCCTCTCAGGCCGTCAAAGACCAGCCCCGGCTGCGCTCGGTGCTGCTGCTGATTGGTATTTTTGGCACCGCGCTTTTTTATGGCGACGGCGTCATCACGCCTGCCATCTCGGTGCTGTCGGCCGTCGAGGGCTTGGAAGTCATAGAGCCGGCCTTCAAAAAGGCCGTGATCCCCATCACCCTGGTGATTTTGTTCGCGCTTTTTTGGGTCCAAAAGCGCGGTACCACGGGCATAGGCAAGTTCTTTGGCCCCATCACTTTGCTGTGGTTTGCCGTGCTGGCGCTGCTGGGCATCAGCCAAATCATCAGCAACCCGGTCATCCTCAAAGCGCTGAGCCCGCACTACGCCTTGTTTTTCATGTGGGAGAACCCGGGCACCACCTTCATCATCTTGGGCGCCGTCGTGCTGTGTGTCACCGGGGCTGAGGCGCTGTACGCCGACCTGGGTCACTTTGGCAAAAAACCCATTCGCCTGGCTTGGTTTGCCGTGGTCATGCCCGCGCTCACGCTCAATTACTTTGGCCAGGGCGCCTTGCTGCTCAGCCAGCCTGAGGCGGTGAAAAACCCTTTTTACCTGATGGCGCCCGAGTGGGCCTTGATGCCCTTGGTGCTGCTGGCCACCATGGCCACGGTGATCGCCTCGCAGGCCTTGATCACCGGCGCCT
>CANHKH010000002.1 GCA_947460165.1 Comamonadaceae bacterium | reverse complement strand
GTGGCCGGCCTAGACCATGCCAATTCCACCGAGTTTGAGCCCGACAGCCCACACCCGGTGATTGCGCTGATCACCGAGTGGAAAGACGCCGACGGCAGCATCAAGACCCGCAACGAAAAGTCAGACCTGGGCGGCACCATGCGCTTGGGTGCACAAAGCTCTGACGTCAGCCGGGGCACCTTGGCCCACCAAATTTACGGCGATGTGGTCACCGAGCGCCACCGCCACCGGTACGAGGCCAACGTCAATTACCTGGACCAGTTGCGTGACAAAGGCCTGGTGATCTCGGCCTTGACGCAGCGCGAGCAGCTCACTGAAATCATTGAACTGCCGCCCTCGGTGCACCCTTGGTTCATGGGCGTGCAGTTTCACCCTGAATTCAAGTCCACGCCCTGGGACGGCCACCCGCTGTTCAACGCCTACATCAAGGCCGCGCTGGACCACAAAGACAGCGGCAAATCGCTGAAGGTGGCCGCTTGAAGCTCTGTGGATTTCCAGTCGGCTTGGACCAACCTTTCTTTTTGATTGCGGGCACCTGCTCCATCGAGGGGCTTGAGATGTCGCTGGAGGTGGCCGGCCAGCTCAAAGAGATGTGCAGCGCACTGGGCATCCCCCTGATTTACAAGGGCTCTTTTGACAAAGCCAACCGCTCCTCAGGCAGCAGCCAGCGCGGCGTGGGTCTGGAGGCCGGCTTGACCATCTTGGACGAGGTGCGCCGACAGCTTGGCGTGCCCATCTTGACCGATGTGCACGACGAGAGCCAGGTGGCCGAGGTGGCCAGCGTGGTCGATGTGCTGCAAACCCCGGCTTTTTTGTGCCGCCAAACCGACTTTATCCGCGCGGTGGCGCAATCGGGCAAGCCGGTGAACATCAAAAAAGGCCAGTTTCTGGCGCCTTGGGACATGAAGAACGTCATTGACAAAGCCCGCGATGCGGCCCGCGAAGCCGGCTTGAGCGAGGACAGGTTTTTGGCCTGCGAGCGTGGCGTGAGCTTTGGCTACAACAACCTGGTGGCCGACATGTGCAGCCTGGCCGAGATGCGCAAGTCTGGCGCCCCGGTGGTGTTTGACGTGACGCACTCGGTGCAAAAACCCGGCGGCCTGGGCGCCACCAGTGGCGGTGCCCGCGACATGGTGCCCGTGCTCGCCCGCGCGGGCGTGGCTGTCGGCGTGGCAGGCCTGTTCATGGAAACCCACCCACGGCCACAAGACGCCTGGTCGGACGGACCCAATGCCGTGCCGCTCAAGCACATGCGGGCCTTGCTGGAGACCTTGGTCACGCTGGACAGCGTCACCAAGCAAAGCGGTTTTCTGGAAAACAACTTCAACGCGTAATCGCCATGCCCAGCGCCTACCTGATCGCCCACGTCAGCGTCACCAACCCGGTGCAGTACGAGGCCTACAAAAAGCTCTCCTCGCTGGCCATGCAAGCCCACGGCGCCGAGGTCTGCGTGCGCGGCGGCGCCATCGAGGTGGTGGAAGGCGACTGGCAACCCGAGCGCCTGGTGGTGCTCAAGTTCGCCTCCATGGCCCAGGCCAGGCGCTTTGAAGCCTCGCCCGAATACGCCAGCGCCCGCACGGCCCGGCAAGGTGCCGCACAGATGCGCATGTTGCTGGTTGAAGGCGTCTGAGCCTGAACGAATTTTGAAATCTCTAAAGAAAGACAACCATGAGTGCGATTGTTGACATTGTTGGCCGTGAAATCCTAGACAGCCGCGGCAACCCCACCGTCGAGTGCGACGTGTTGCTCGAATCCGGCGTGATGGGCCGCGCGGCCGTGCCCTCGGGCGCTTCCACTGGCTCGCGCGAGGCCATAGAGCTGCGCGACGGCGACAGCACCCGCTACCTGGGCAAAGGCGTGCTCAAGGCGGTGGAGCACATCAACACCGAAATCTCTGAAGCCGTGCTGGGCCTGGACGCCTCCGAGCAGGCGTTTTTGGACCGCACCCTGATTGACCTGGACGGCACGGACAACAAGTCCCGCCTGGGCGCCAACGCCATGCTGGCCGTCTCCATGGCCGTGGCCCGCGCCGCCGCTGAAGAAGCAGGCCTGCCGCTTTACCGTTACTTTGGCGGCTCGGGCGGCATGCAAATGCCCGTGCCCATGATGAACGTGGTCAACGGTGGCGCACACGCCAACAACAACCTTGATTTGCAAGAGCTGATGATCATCCCGGTGGGCGCACCCAGCTTTCGCGAGGCCGTGCGCTACGGCGCCGAGGTGTTCCATGCGCTCAAGAAAATTTTGCACGACAAGGGCATGAGCGTGGCCGTGGGCGACGAGGGCGGCTTCGCCCCCAACGTGACCAGCCACGAGGCCGCCATTCAAATGATTTTGGAGGCCATTGACAAAGCCGGTTTTGTGGCTGGCGAGCAAATCGCCCTGGGCCTGGACTGCGCGGCCAGCGAGTTTTACAAAGACGGCAAGTACCACCTGGAAGGCGAAGGCCTGACTCTGTCGGCCCAGGAGTGGACCGACATGCTGGCCACCTGGGTCGACAAATACCCCATCATCAGCATTGAAGACGGCATGCACGAGGGCGACTGGGACGGCTGGAAGCTGCTCACCGATCGCCTGGGCAAAAAAGTGCAGCTGGTCGGCGACGATTTGTTTGTGACCAACACCAAAATTCTCAAAGAAGGCATAGACAAAGGCATTGCCAACTCCATCTTGATCAAGATCAACCAGATCGGCACGCTGACTGAGACCTTTGCCGCCATAGAGATGGCCAAGCGCGCCGGCTACACCGCCGTCATCAGTCACCGATCGGGCGAAACCGAAGACTCCACCATTGCCGACATCGCCGTCGGTACCAATGCCGGGCAAATCAAAACAGGCTCGCTCAGCCGCTCTGACCGTACGGCCAAGTACAACCAACTGCTGCGCATTGAAGAAGACCTGGGCGAGATCGCCAGCTACCCCGGTCGCGCCGCGTTTTACAACTTGCGCTGATACCGTCAGCACCAATGACCGTGGGAAAACGTGTGGTTGCAGGCCTGCTCTTGGGCTTGTTGGTCATCTTGCAAATCCAGTTGTGGATGGGCCGGGGAAGCGTTCCCAACGTGCAGCACATGCAGCGCAAACTCACCGAGTTGCAGCAGGTCAACCAGGCTGCCCAGGCAGAAAACGAGCGCCTGGCGGCCGAGGTGCGCGACCTCAAAGAGGGCCTGGACATGGTCGAGGAAAAAGCCCGCAGCGAGTTGGGCATGGTCAAGCCCAACGAGATTTTTGTGCAGATCAACAAGTGATGGCCCGCCCCTTGCACTGAGGGCTTGGCTGCTTGCCGTTTTGGCCCTCCCTTCTTCAAGCCCTGTGCCATCGCTGGCCATTGCCGTTCTTGGCGCAGGCGGTCAGGCCCTCGCGCAGGCGGTGACACAAAGCTTGTCCGGCTGGCCTATGGCCACCCCACCCTGCCAGCTGCATTGGCAATTTCCCCACAGTGCACAAGGCAGCACGGGCGCCGATCTGCGCTGGTTGTTGGCCTGGGACGAAGATGCTTTTGAGGGCCAAGAGGCGGCCCAGGCCATCGCTGCGCTGCAAGCGCAGCATGCGCTGCGTCAGGCATTGCACAGCCTGGGCCTGGCCTACCAGGTGCTGCGTGGGCCGCCCCAAGCGCAGCTGACGCAGGCACTGCACACCTTGTTGCCCTGGCTGCCCGAGCTGGCAGCTGTGCTGCCGCAAACGGGCGTTCAATCCAGACGGCCGGGCTGGCGCTGCAGCGATTGCAGCGACCCGGGGTGTGAGCACCGCAGTTTTACCGAGTTGCTGGCCCAGCGCGCACAGGCCTGATTACTGCAAGCTGTCAGGGGCGGGGGGCAGGTCGGCCGGGGCCGCAAAAATTTGCAGCGCTTCGACCGGGTCAAAGCGGTATTGCGCGCCACAAAACTCGCAGCCCACATTCACCCAGCCGAACTCGGCCACGATGCTTTGCACCTCGGGCTCGCCCAAGCTGCGCAGCATGCCACTGACCCGCTCTTGCGAGCAGCTGCACGCAAAGCGCGGGTGCTGCGGCTCAAAGCGGCTGAGTTTTTCTTCCCAAAAAAGGCGGTGCAAAATGGTCTCGACATCCAGGCTGAGCAACTCCTCGGCTTTGAGCGTGGCCGCCAGCATGGCAATGCGCTGGTAGTCCTCGTTGCGGCCAATTTCGTCTTCGTTCGCATCACGGTCGAGCTGACCTTGGAGGTTGCCAGAGCCCATCACGGGCAAGCGCTGTATCAACAGCCCCGCCGCCACCTCATGGTTGGCCGCCAGCACCAAGCAGGTGTCCAACTGCTCGCTTTGCAGCATGTAGTGCTGCAGCACCTCGCTGAGTTTTTCCAGCTTTTCATGACGATCGCCAAAAAGCGGCACCACGCCCTGGTAAGGCTGCTGGCCAGGCAGGCGGTCCTTGGGGTCCAGCGTGATGGCGCAGCGGCCCTGGTTGTGCACATTGACCATTTGGCTCAAGGTGGCACCCGGCGCCACGCCCTGCGCGCCTTCGGCGCCAAAAGACACGGTGGCCCTCAAGCTCAGGTCGGGCTGCACCTCGGCGACCGCCAACTTGACCGGCCCGTCACCCGAGATCTGCAGCACCAGCGAGCCATTGAACTTGATGTTGCTTTGCATCAGCGCAGCAGCAGCGGCCATCTCGCCGAGCAGCTGCATGACCTCAGGCGGGTAGCCGCCGGCGGCCTCGCGGCGCTTCAAGATCTCTTGCCACGCATCGGTGAGTTGGACCAGCATGCCGCGCACGGGCAGGCCGTCAAAAATAAATTTATGGAGTTCTGACATGGGACTTTGCACAAGAGGCCGACAAAAAAACAAAAACCGGCCGCAGGCCTGCGGCCGGCCAACAACCCACACCGCTCAAGCTATTTTTTGGAGCCCCGCCCTGAAACGCTTGGCGTTGTCCACATAGCCTTGGGCACTGCGCGCCAAGCCTTCAATTTGCTCGGGCGTGAGCTGGCGCACCACCTTGGCGGGGCTGCCCAAGATCATGGAGCCATCGGGAAACTCCTTGCCCTCGGTGACCAAGGCGCCTGCGCCCACCAGGCAATTTTTGCCAATCTTGGCGCCGTTGAGCACCACTGCCGCAATGCCAATGAGCGAGCCATCACCAATGGTGCAGCCGTGCAGCATGACTTGGTGGCCCACGGTCACGTTCTGGCCAATCGTCAGCGGCATGCCATGGTCGGCGTGCAAGACACTGCCGTCTTGCACATTGCTGCCTCTGCCTATGTGGATGTGCTCGGTGTCGCCGCGCACCACCGCGCCAAACCACACGCTGGCGTTTTCTTCCATGCGCACCCTGCCCATCACTTGGGCGCTGTCGGCCACCCAGGCCGTGGCGTGGACTTCAGGGGTGTCACCGTCGAGTTGGTAAAGCGCCATGATGAGGTATGTGAAACAAAAAAGTCATTGTAAAGAGCGCACCAGGGGGCGGGGATAATCCGGCCATGCCCGCCAGCCTTAGACGCACAGCCCTTGAGCTGATTTTGCTTTGCGACCCGCAGGCCAAGGCCCGCGCCGTTCGCGCCCTGCCTGACAGCTTAGAAGCGCTGCAACTGGCGGGCTGGACCTTAGAAACCGATGAGCTCATGGACGAGCCTGCTGGCGTGCCCGGGCGCGCAGCCCGCCCCGTGCTGCTGCCCGCCCGTGAGGTGCCGCAGCGCTCTGTGGGCTCCCTGGAGGGCCGCGCAGCGCTGATTCATTCATTGGTCCATATTGAATGCAACGCTGTGGATCTGGCGCTGGACGTGATCTGGCGCTTTGCCGGCATGCCACCGGCTTTTTACGGCGACTGGCTGCGCGTGGCCCGCGAAGAGGCTTTGCACTTTGAATTGCTGGACCAACACCTCCTGAGCCTGGGTCATGCCTACGGTGACTTTGAGGCTCATGAGGGCCTGTGGCACATGGCCCACAAAACGCGCGGCGACCTGCTGGCACGCATGGCCATCGTGCCGCGCACACTCGAAGCCCGCGGCCTGGATGCCTCGCCCGCCGTGCAGCGCAAGTTGATCTCGGTGGGCGACCAGCGTGCAGGCGCCATCTTGGAGATCATCTTGCGCGACGAGATAGGCCATGTGGCCGTGGGCAACCACTGGTACCGCTGGCTGTGCACGCAGCGCAAGCTGGATCCCATCAGCCATTACCAGCACCTGGCCGAGCTTTACGCCGCCCCCAAGCTCAGAGGCCCCTTCAACCTGCCAGCCCGCCGCGCCGCCGGCTTTGTGGAGGCCGAGCTGGATTTGCTGGGACGCTGAGCTGAGCGCTCAGTCACCTGGCTTGAGCGTCACACCTTCTGGGTGAAGGACGTTGTGGGGGCAGCATCGTTTCCTCATTCGTGCCCCTCTCCCCAGCCCTCTCCCCAAAGGGGCGAGAAAGCAAAGACGAGCTCACCGAATTCCTCCCTCCCCCTCTGGGGGAGGGCCGGGGTGGGGGCATCGCGTGGCACTTATTTCACCATGATCGCCCTGATCTAACGGCGCCCATAGATGCAAAAAAGCAAGGGCAAAGACCTCAGCACCTGAGCGCCAAACACGCATGAACATGACCGACAAATCAGCCTGCCCAAGTGGGCCTATACGCCAACCTGCACAAAGCGCGCGTACCCGCTTTTAAGCTGGCATGTGAATAAAACTTCGCGGCTGAGCGCGTGAGTCGTCTCAGCCATTGCCCAGCCGCTACACCGGAGTACAAGCCTCATGCTGATGCGTCCCGCCTTTGTCCTGGCTGCCGAATCGGCATTGCCCGCCAACATGCAGCTGCGCCTGCCCAGCGGCCAATCGCTGGGGCACAAAGAAGCAACAGTGCAAGTGGAACTGGCCCATTGGGCCAGCCTGGCCAAGCTCAAAGCCGGCCAGTTGGGCGCCCTGGCCGAGGACTATGTAGAAGGCAGGTTAGAGCTCAAGGGCCCTATGCGTGACATCATGGCCGCCATGCGCCAGATCCTGCCCGCCCAGTCCGTGCACGGACAAACCCGCTGGTGGTCGCAAGGACTGCAGCGGGCCCGGTCCTTGGCGGCGCATTCGCTGGGACGAGATGCCGCACAGATTGAATTCCACTACGACCTCAGCGACGACTTTTACGCGCTCTGGCTGGATGAGCGACGCGTCTATTCCTGCGCCTACTATGAAGAAGGCCCCATGCCGCTGGCCCAGGCCCAAGAGGCCAAGCTCGAGCACATTTGCCGAAAGCTCATGCTCCAGCCTGGCGAGCGATTTTTGGACATGGGCGCGGGCTGGGGCGGATTGCTGCTGTGGGCGGCCGAGCATCACGGCGTGGACGCCACCGGCATCACGCTGTCGCGCCACCAGCTGGCCCATGTCAGCCGCTTGATTGCGCAAAAAGGCTTGCAAGGCCGGGTGCGCATGGAGCTGCTGGACTACCGCCAGTTGGATGAGGCGCAGCCCTTTGACAAAATGGCCTCGGTGGGCATGCTCGAGCATGTGGGCCAGGCACACATGGGCGCTTACTTTGGCAAAATTTTCCGGCTGCTCAGGCCGGGCGGGCTGGTCATCAACCATGGCATCACCTCTGGTGGCACACGCCACCGGGAGCTGGGTTTGGGCATGGGTGATTTCATTGAAAAATACATCTTCCCCGGCGGCGAGCTCATGCATGTGGGCAGCTTGCTGGGCGAGATGGCCGATGCAGGCCTGGAAATGGTGGACACCGAAAACCTGCGCCCGCACTACGCGCGCACGCTGTGGGCCTGGTCAGACGCGCTAGAAGCCAAACTGCCCGAGGCCCGAGAAGTGCTGGCCGCCGATGGCGACTCTGAGCAAGCCGACAAAACCCTTCGCGCCTTTCGGCTTTACCTGGCCGGCTGCGCCATGAGCTTTGAGCAAGGCTGGGTGTCTCTGCACCAAATGTTGGCCGCCCGACCTGCAGGCCCCCTGAAAACGGGCGAATGGCCAGCGGCTCCCGCGAACTACCCCTTCAGGCGCGACTACATGTACCCGGCCTGATCAAGTGCCGCGCGGGTGGTGCACCGCGTGCAGGTTTTTGAGCCGCTCGCGCGCCACGTGGGTGTAGATGGTGGTGGTGGAAATATCGGCATGGCCCAGCAGCATTTGCACGGCGCGCAGGTCGGCGCCGTGGTTGAGCAAGTGCGTGGCAAAGGCATGGCGCAAAGTGTGCGGCGACAGCGGCGCCGTGATGCCGGCCAACACGGCGTATTTTTTGACCAGCATCCAAAACATCACCCGGCTCATGCCAGATCCCCGGCCGGTGACAAACAAATCGTCGCTTTGGCACCCGGCCAAAATGGCGGCCCTGCCCTCGCGCATAAAGGCGTCCAGATGCTCGCGGGCCACCGCACCAAAAGGCACCAAGCGCTCTTTGCCGCCTTTGCCCATGACGCGCAGCACGCCCTCGTTCAAGCCCACATGAAAGGTCTTGAGCCCCACCAACTCGCTGACCCGCAAGCCGCTGGCATACATCAGCTCCAGCATGGCCTTGTCGCGCAGGCCCAAAGGGGTGGCCAGGTCGGGGGCGCCCAACAGTTCATCGACTTGCTTTTCACTCAGAGACTTGGGCACGCGCAGCGCCTGCCGGGCCGACTGCAGCTTGAGCGTGGGGTCTGCGCTCAGGCGGCCCTCGCGCAGCGCCCAGCGAAAGTAGCGCTTGAACACCGTGAGCCTGCGGTTGGACGAGGTGGCTTTGCTGTGCGCGTGCCGGTGTGCAAAGTATTCGTTGAGTTCGAGCTCTCGGCTGTCGTCCAGGCGCCTGGCAGGGGCCAGCCCGGCCAGCCACTGCGCGTAGAGCTTGAGGTCGCGCCTGTAAGCGGCCAATGAATTGGCGGCCAAGCCCTCTTCCAGCCACAGGGCATCAATGAAGGCGTCAATGCCGGAGTCGGAATCCATGAGCTTGTGGTGCGGGGCGGGTCAGGCTGAAAGAGCAGCCCAACCCGCACGCTTGAGCTTGCAAAAGAGCTCTTGCCTTGCGCAAGAACTCTGGCCAGCTGCGAATCAGTCCAGCTTGAGCTTGGCGCTTTCCACCACGCCTTTGTAGACCTCGAACTCGGCCTTGATTTGGGCCACAAACTGCTCGGGCGTGTTGGCCACGATGAGCGAGCCCGTGTCCTCAATGCGCTTGCGCACGGCCGGGTCTTCAAGCGCTTTGCGGGTGCCCGCGCTGATTTTGTCCACCACCTCCTTGGACAAGCCCTTGGGGCCCAAGATGCCGTAATAAGCCATGCGGTTCACCGGCTCCAGACCCACTTCTTTGAAGGTGGGCACATTGGGCAACACCGTCAAGCGCTGGGGCGCAGCCACCACAATGGGCACCAGCCTGCCCTGCTGGATAAAGGGCAGCGCAGAAGGCAGGTTGTCAAAAATAATCTGCACCTGACCGGCCACCGTGTCGTTCAAGGCCGGACCCGCACCCCGGTAAGGAATGTGGGTGATGAAGGTGCGGGTGAGGTTTTTGAAGAGCTCGGTCTGCAGGTGACCAATGCCGCCCGTGCCCGACGAAGAGTAAGAGTACTTGCCCGGGTTGCGCTTGAGCTCGGCCAAGAACTCTGGGTAGTTTTTGGCCGGAAAGCTGGGGTGCACCGCAATGATGTTGGGGGTGGCCGCAATGTTGATGATGGGCGTGAAGTCCGTCAGCGGGTTGTAGGGCGTTTTGGGGTTGATGGCCGGGTTAGAAGCCGTGGTCGACACCGTGGCCATGCCCAGCGAGTAGCCGTCGGGCGCGGACTTGACCGTCTCGGCCGCCCCCACCAAACCGCCACCACCGGCGCGGTTTTCCACCACCACACTTTGGCCCAGGGCCCGACCCAAAGGCTCAGCAATCACGCGCGCCACAATGTCCGTGGTGCCGCCGGGTGCAAAGGGCACCACCAATTTGACGGCTTTGTTGGGGTAGGCCTGGGCCCACACCGATCCTGCGGCCAGGGTCAGGGCCAAGGTCAGGGCTTTGTTCGACAAAATGCAAAACTTTGACATACACGAATCCTTAGGAGTAAGTGGGTGAAGCGGTGGCTCGCACTCAGTTGCGAAATTGACGCATATCGTAATTCACCCAGCCATTCGACATCGGTGAATTACCCTGACAGCATGAAGTAGACGCTTCGCATCGGGGACCGCGTGCCCACTGCGGTTATCCTCCCCCGCGTGAACTACCTGCAACTGCTGCTTCCGGACTTTTCGCTGATTTTGTGTGGCTACCTGGTGTGCCGCTTCACCGCGCTGGACCGCACGGTGTGGACGCAAGTGGACAAGCTGGTGTACTTTTTCCTGTTCCCTGTCCTGCTGTTTCACTCGGTGGTGAAAAGCCCGCTGGACCTGGGGGCCGCCTCGCACCTCATTGCAGGCGGGCTGACGGTGGCGGCTGCGGGCATTGGCCTGTCTTACGCCCTGCCCCACCTGCCTTTTTTGGGCCGGCACATCGACGCGCGCGAGCATGCGGGCGCCGCGCAAGTGGGTTTTCGGTTCAACTCCTTCATTGGCCTGGCCATGGCCGAGCGCTTGGCCGGCGCCGAGGGGCTGCTGCTGATTGCGGTGCTCATCGGCGTGTGCGTGCCGATTTTCAACATGGGCGCAGTCTGGCCCATGGCCCGCCAGTCGCAAACCCACTTTGGCCGCGAACTGTTGCGCAACCCGCTGATCATTGCCACCGCCTCGGGCTTGGTCGCCAATTTGCTGGGTTTTCGAATGCCCGCATGGCTGGAACCCAGCGTCAGCCGCATAGGCGCCTCGTCCTTGATCTTGGGCTTGATGGCCGCAGGCGCTGGCCTGCAGCTGGGCTCGCTGGCGCGCGTCAAGGTCTTGGCCGTGAGTGTGCTGACCATCAAGCACCTGGCCTTGCCGCTGGTGGCCTTTGGTGTGGGCCGCTTGCTGGGTCTGAGTCAAGTGCAGGCCACGGTCTTGCTGGCTTTTTCAGCCCTGCCCACGGCTTCGACCTGCTACGTGCTGGCTGCCCGCATGGGCTACAACGGCCCCATGGTGGCCGGCTTGGTGACGCTGTCGACCTTGGCGGCCCTGCTCAGCCTGCCTTTTGCGGTGGGGCTGGCGGGGCGCTGAGACCCAGGCTCAGCCTTGGGCCAGGGCCCAGCGCACATGCTCGCGCACCAAGTCGCTGGGGTCTTGGGCGCGCAAGCTCAGGGCCTGCCGAATGGCGGGCGCTTGTTCCCCCCCTGCCCGGAGAGCATTGCCCAAGGCCACGGCCACATTGCGCAACCAGCGCTCATGGCCGATGCGGCGCAGGGGGCTGCCCTCGGTGTGGCGCAAAAAATCACCCTCGCTCCACTGCCACACGGCCAGCAAGGTCTGGCCTGTCACGGGGGCTCGCTCGTCAAAGTCGGACAAGGTCGAGCGCTGGGCATATTTGTTCCAGGGGCAGACCAGCTGACAGTCGTCGCAGCCGTAAATGCGGTTGCCCATGAGCGGGCGCAGCTCTTGGGGGATGGCGCCTGCGTGCTCAATGGTGAGGTAAGAAATGCAGCGCCTGGCGTCCAGGCGCTGTGGCCCCACGATGGCGCCCGTGGGGCACAGGTCCATGCAGGCGCTGCAGCTGCCGCAGTGGCCCGCCACCGGCTCGGTGGTCGGCAGCGCCATGTCCACAAAAATTTCGCCCAAAAAAAACATGGAGCCCGCCTCGCGGCTGAGCACCAGCGTGTGCTTGCCACGCCAACCCAGGCCGCTGCGGCTGGCCAATTCAGCCTCCATCACAGGGGCTGAATCGGTGAAAGCGCGGTGGCCCAGCGGCTGCACATGGGCGGCAATGCGCTCGCCCAACTGGGCCAGGCGAGAACGCAGCACCTTGTGGTAGTCCCGGCCACGGGCGTACACCGACACCACGGCCTCGCCCGGGCGCTGCAGGCGATCCAGTTCTTGCTCGGCCCAGTCACTGGTGCGCTGGCGCGGCAGGTAGTCCATGCGGGCGGTGATGACGCTGACCGTGCCGGGCACAAGTTCGGCCGGGCGGGCGCGCTTTAAGCCGTGCGCGGCCATGTATTCCATCTGTCCATGAAAGCCTGCGGCCAGCCAAGCCGATAATCCTGCCTCGGCCGAGCTCAGGTTCACGCCGGCCACACCGATTTGCGAGAATCCGAGCGCTTTTGCCCAGTCCCGAATCAACACCAACACCTCATGGCCGCCTTGCATCACGGCATTGTAGAAAGCACCGTCTGGCGCCAGGAGCGGGACACCCAAGCCTTTGCCCAACTGCTGGCCCGCGCGCTGCTCACATTGCAGCCGCCAGGCGATGCCTTGATCGAGTTGCGCGGCAACTTGGGCGCGGGCAAAACCACCTTGGCGCGCCACCTGCTGCAGGCCCTGGGCGTGACCGGCCGCATCAAAAGCCCCACCTATGCCGTGGTTGAAACTTATGCGGTCAAACCGGCAGGAGCTGACTTGGCCGTGGCCCACTTCGACTTTTACCGCTTCAACGACCCAGACGAATGGGAAGAAGCGGGCTTCAGGGACCTGTTTGCCGCCCCCGGCTTGAAGCTGGTCGAGTGGCCAGACAAAGCCCAAGACCGCCTGCCCACGCCCGATCTGGTGCTGGACATACACAGCCTGGCCAGCGAGGCAGGGCACACCGACTGCCCCAGGCAAGTGAAGATGAGCAGCTTCAGCGCCAAGGGCGATGCGCTGCTCAAGGGTGTGCAATGAGCTTGTCTTTTGACAAAGGCCAGCCCAATCAGACCCGTCTGTGGCACAGGCGCCAACTGCTGCAAGCGGGCAGCTTGGTGCTGCTGCTGGGCAGCCGCGAGATTGCCCAGGGGGCCGAGCTGGTGGCTGTGCGGGTGTGGCCCGCCAAAGACTACACCCGCGTGACGCTGGAGTCTGACGAGCCGATTCGGGCGCGGCAATGGCTGATCCCCGACCCGCCCCGCTTGGCCATAGACATCACGGGACTGGACCTGCAGCCCGCGCTCAAGGAGTTGGTGGCCAAGGTCAGGGCAGACGACCCCAACATCGCCAGCATTCGCGTGGGCCAAAATGCCCCTGGGGTGGTGCGCTTGGTGATAGACCTCAAGCAAGCGGTGCAGCCGCAGGTGTTCAGTCTCAAGCCGGTGGCGCCCTACCAGCACCGGTTGGTGATGGACCTCTACCCCACCCAAGCGACAGACCCGCTGGAGGCCCTGATTGCCGAAAAAATGCGGGACGGCGCTGGCACCAGCCCATCGAGCAGTTCCTCGCCAGACAGCGCCGCCCCGGCCGATCCCTTGGGCGAGCTCATGGCCGAGCACGCCAAACGCAAGCCTGGGCCTGGGCCTGTTCCGTCACCAAGCGGCCCCGCAGCGCCCCTGGCCAAAGCTGGGCCAGCCAAGACAGACAGGCTCATCATCGTGGCCCTGGACCCCGGCCACGGCGGTGAAGACCCTGGCGCCATTGGCCCGGGCGGCACGCGAGAAAAAGACGTGGTCTTGCAAGTGGCCCAGTTGCTGCGCGAACGCATCAACGAGCGGCCCCACATGCGCGCCTACCTCACGCGCGATGGCGACTTTTTTGTGCCCCTGCATGTGCGCGTGCAAAAAGCCAGGCGGGTGCAGGCCGACCTCTTTATCAGCATCCATGCCGATGCTTTTTACTCACAGCGCCCGCAAGGCGCCAGCGTGTTTGTGCTCAGCGAGCGCGGCGCCTCCAGCAGTGCCGCGCGTTGGCTGGCCGACAAGGAAAACGCCGCCGACGGCGTGGGTGGGGTGAACATTCAGGTGCGCGACCAAGCCCTGCGCCAGACCCTGCTGGACATGAGCACCACCGCGCAAATCAACGACAGCTTGCAGTTGGGCGGCGCCATGCTGGGTGAAATTGGCCGCGTGGGCAAGCTGCACAAGCCGCGGGTAGAGCAAGCGGGCTTTGCGGTGCTCAAGGCGCCAGACATCCCCAGCGTGCTGGTGGAAACAGCCTTCATCAGCAACCCAGACGAAGAAGAAAGGTTGCGCGACCCCGCTTTTCAGAACAAGCTGGCCGACGCCCTGATGCGCGGCATAGAGCGCTACTTTGCCCGCAACCCGCCGCTGGCCCGCAACCGGGCCATTTGAGGCGCTTCAGGACGCCGCGCGGCGGGCACGCCAGGCGCCCAGCATGGCCAGCACACCCGGCACGATGATCAGCGCCCAAATGATTTTGCTCAGGTGCTGCTGCACCCAGGCCAGGTTGCCAAACAGGTAACCTGCCCCACACAAACCCAGCACCCACAGCAGTGCCCCGCCCACGTTGTAGGCGCTGAACTTGGCCCGGCCCATCTCGGCCACACCGGCCACAAAAGGCGCAAAGGTGCGCACAAAAGGCATGAAGCGCGCAATCACAATGGTGATGCCACCGTAGCGCTCGTAAAACCGGTGCGCCTGGTCAAAGGCCTGTCGGTTGAAAAAGCGCGACTGCGGCCACTGAAACACCTTGGGCCCCACCCGTCGGCCTATGAGGTAATTGCACTGGTCGCCCAAGATGGCCGCCAGCAGCAGCAGCGCCATGACCCATGGCAAGCTCAACAAACCCGCCCCCGCCAGCGCCCCGGTGATGAACAGCAGCGAATCCCCCGGCAAAAAGGGCATCACCACCACGCCAGTCTCTACAAAAACAATGGCAAACAGCAGCGCATACACCCAGGTGCCATGGTCCCGCGTGAAGGCCTCTAAGTAGCGGTCCACGTGCAAGATGAAGTCGATGAAGAAGGTGACCAGTTCCATGGCGAGGATTCTGGCATGGGCAAGACAGGTGCTCGCGCGCTGCGCGTGGCCAGACCTCAGGCCTGTGGCTGGTCCATGGCCAGCGCCACCCGCAGCGCCCGCCGCTCCAGCTTGGGCACAGGCATGGTCAGCAGCGCATCACTGCCCCAGCTGGCAAAAGCCAGGCGCACGCGGGCTTGCTCGGCCTGTGGCAGGCTGGCAAACACGCTTTGCAGACGCTGCACCATCCACAAGGTGTAGGGCAAGGCGGCGCGGCAAAAGCGACCTTGTGGGGTGTTCACGCACACGTCGGCCAGCCCGCGAGGCAGGGTTTTGCCTGGGGGCCAGGTGGCAGACAGGGCCTGCACTTGGGCCTGTATGCCTTGCACAAAAGGCGTGAATTCACTGAGCACCAGCTGCAAGAGGGGCACCAGCGTGGTGGGAATGTCATCGTCCGGCGTGAGCTCGCCCTGCGCTGCGTGCGCAGGCGGCTGGGCCATGCGGTCTGTCCATTGCCGCAGAGCGGGCCTAGGGGCCACCCATTCGCGGGCAGGCCAGGGATCGCGGGCCAGGTGGCCGTACATGGGCCCAGCCAGGGCAAAGTCGGCCAGGCTGGGGCGGCTTCCCAACAGATAGGGCTGGGCCTGCAAGTGGGTGTGCAGCAAGTCCAGCGCATGCTCGCTCCAGCTGTTGAGCCAGCCCAGCTGCTCGGGGCGTATGCCGACGGCCGGGCACATGCCGCGCAGCATGCGGGCCACGTGGTCGACTGCCATGTTTTTGGCCAGGCGGGGAAAGCCGGGCATGAGCTGGTTGCCCACGTCGCGCCTGAAGAGATCTTGGTAATTCTCGGGGTAGCTCCAGCGCGAGTGCATGGCCATGGGAATCCACCACTCGTCAAACCAAGCTTCCAGCAGGTAAGACACGCAGCGCTGCACAGGCGTCTGGGGCACCACGGGCCGCTCGGGAAAGGCCGCTTCCATGTGGTCAATGATCTCGCTGCTGTCCGACAACCACTGCCCCGTGGGCGTGCGCAGCGCAGGCATGGCAGCCGCGCCGGTGTGGCGCTTGACGGGGCCCATGAGCGTCCACAGTGTCAGCGTGGGCTCGGCCAGGGGCACTTGCTTGTAATGCAGGTAGGTGCGCGCCTTGCCCGCAAAGTAGGAGGCGTGCCAGCCGTAAAAGGTGTAGGGCTGGTTCATGGCCGCGCCGTGCGGCCCCACAGGTGTTCACTGGCCTTGAAGCTGAGCAAGCGCCACCAATACGAAAAGGTAAAGCCAGGCCACAGGGTGACGTTGCGGCCTTTGGCGTCCAGGTACCAGCTTTTGCAGCCGCTTTTCCACACCGTGCCATGGGTGCGCTTGTCCATCTCTTGGGCAAAAGCCTCTTGGGCCTGGGGCTTGACTTCCACCGCCGTGGCGCCGCGCGCGCGCATGCGTGCCAAGCCCTTGAGGATGTACTGCACCTGCGACTCGATCATGAAGATGGCCGAGTTGTGGCCCAGGCCGGTGTTGGGGCCGAGCAGCATGAACAAATTGGGAAAACCCGCCACGCACACGCCCTTGTGCGCGCCCAGACCCTGCTCGGCCCACACGGTGTTGAGGTCCACCCCGCCGCGCCCCAGCAGTCGCAGCGGCGTGAGCAAGTCGGTGGCCCTGAAACCCGTGCCGTAAATGATGGCGTCCACCGCAAGCTCTTGGCCGCCCACCTGCACGCCGCGCTCGGTCACACCTTGGAGCTGGTCCATGCCGTGCACCTGCACATTGGGCTGGGCCATGGCGGGGTAGTAGTCGTTGGACAGCAGCACGCGCTTGCAGCCCATGGTGTAGCGCGGCAAGAGGCGCTCGCGCAAGGCCGGGTCTTTGACGTGTTTTTTCAAAAACCGTGTGGCCAGGCTTTGGGCGCGGGCCATGAGCGAGGGCGCCACCAAAAATCCCAGGCCGGTGAACTCTTGGCGCCAGTAAATAAGCCAGCGGAACAAGCGCCTGTAGCCGGGGATTCGTTGCATGCGGTCCAGCTCGGTGGGTGTGAAGGGCCGGTCGCCCTTGGGCAGCACCCAGGCTGGCGTGCGCTGGAACACATGCACCTGCTGAGCACGGGCTTGCAGGTGCGGCACAAACTGAATGGCACTCGCGCCTGTGCCAATGACGGCCACGCGCAGGCCCTGCAAGTCCAAGCCGTGGTCCCAGCGCGCCGAGTGAAACACCCGGCCCGCAAAGCGCTCTATGCCCGGCAACTGCGGAATGGCCGGCCGAGACAAAGCGCCCAAAGCCGTGACCAGCACCCGTGTGCTGAACTGCCGGCCTGTGCTGGTGGTGATGTGCCAGACGTTGTGCGTCTCGTCAAAGCGGGCTTCGGTGAGCGCCGTGCCCAGCCAAATTTTCTCGCGCAGGCCGTGTTTGTGGCTGCAAGCCACCAAGTAGGCCTGAATTTCGTCGTGGCTGGCGTACATGCGGCTCCACGAGGTGTGGGGCTCAAAGGAAAAGGAGTAGAGGTGCGATGGCACGTCACAAGCGCAACCCGGGTACTGGTTGTCGCGCCAGGTGCCGCCCACCTCTTGGGCCTGCTCCAGCAGCACAAAGTTGGACTCGCCCGCGCGCGCCAGCTGCAAGGCCATGCACAGGCCGCCAAAGCCGGCGCCCACGATGGTCACTTGGTGGTCGGGCTGAAAAGTTGAAGAGCTCATACAGGCGTCTTGAGGGTGTGTTGATGAAGAAAAGCAGCCACTTCACGCAGCGACTGCCGCGCCTCGGGGATGTAGCGCCCAAACAGCTGCCACACATGGGGGACGGCAGGCCAAATGCGAAGCTGCGCCTTAACCCCATCGCGCTGGCAGGCCTCGCACAGGGCCACGGCGTCGTCGAGCAAGGTTTCGTTTTGGCCCACATGGATGAGGAGCGGCGGCAAGCCTTGGAGCTTGGCACGCACCGGCGAGGCCAGGGGCAAACGGGCGTCTTGGCCGCCCAGGTAGAGCGCCATGCCACGCTCCAAGGGAGCGCGGGTGAACATGGCGCAGCGGCGGGCGTTGCGGTCAATGGAGCGGCCTGACAAGGTGAGGTCGACCAAGGGGGAAAGCAAGGCACCAGCAGCGGGCAGCGCCCTGCCCTGGTCCTTGAGCATGAGCATCAAAGACAGCACCAGCCCACCGCCGGCCGAGTCGCCTGCCAGCAGCATGTACTGGTCAGCGCTCAGGCCTTCGCTGGCCTCGCCGTAGAGGGCCAAGAGCTGCTCCAGCCCTTGCGGAAACGGGTGCTCGGGCGCCAGCCGGTAGTCGGGCACCCAGACCTCAAAGCCCAGCCGCGCCAGTGCCACCGTGATGGACCGGTGGCTGAGCGGGCTGCCGGCCACAAAGCCGCCGCCGTGCACGTACATCATACGGGCACGCGCAGGCGCGCGCAGGCAGCGCAGGCGCTCGCCTTGACCGCCGCCCGCATGGGGCCAGGGGGAAATCTCCATCTCGCGGGGTGTGCGGCTCATGTTGCGGCCCATGAGCTGCCTGACCTGGTCTATGCCTTGCGCAGCCGCGAGTTGGCGCTTGAAGGTCAGGCGCAGTGCCAAGCTGATGGCGCGGGCTTGCCAGCTGGGCGAGCTCATGGGGCGGCTTTCGCGTGGACAAAGGCAATCAGGGCCTGGGCCAGCTCGGGGCCGCGGTCTTCCTGCAAAAAATGGCCCGCGCCCCGAATGGTTTGGTGGGCCTGGCCCTGAGCGCCGGGCACCTGGGCCTGAAACAGCCGCTCGCCGCCCCGGGTGATGGGGTCGCGCGAGCTGAACAAGGTGACAAAGGGCTTGTCCCAGGCGCGCAACTGGCCCCAAGCGGCCTCGTTGGCCGGGCGTTCAAGATCGTTTGGCGCAATGGGCACCAAGCGCGGAAAAGCCCTGGCGCCACGGCGGTGGGCAGCCGTGGGAAAGGGCGCGTTGTAAGCGGCAACGGCCTCGTCGCTCAGGCCTTGGGCGCAGCCGCTTCGCACAATGCGGCCTATGGGGAACCAAGGGCTGTAACTGGCAAAAGCGCGCCACAGCTTGAAGGCACGCGGCACGGGGGCTGTGCCCGTGGGCAAGCCGCCATTGGCCAGCGCAATGCGCTCAAAGCGCTGCGGCTGCGCGCAAGCCATGCGCAAGCCAATGAGCGAGCCCCAGTCTTGGCAAAACAGCGTGATGCGCTCCAACTGGGCCTGGGCCAGCCAGCGGTTCATCCAGGCCACATGGTGGGCGTAGCTGTAATCGCGCTGGGCGCTGGGTTTGTCGGAGCGGCCAAAGCCCACCAAATCGGGCGCCACCACCCGCAGGCCCGCCGCCAGCAGTGGCGGGATCATGGTGCGGTAAAGGTAAGACCAAGTGGGCTCGCCGTGCATGAGCAGCACCAGGGGGGCATCGCGCGGACCTTCGTCAATGTAGGCCACGCGCAGCGGCGTGCCACCACCAGTGAGCTCCAAGTAATGGGGCGCATAGGGAAAGTCACGCACGGCCGCAAAGCAATGCTCGGGTGTGCGCAGCACGGGCGCGCTCAAGGCGGGCAGGCTGAACTCGCTCATGGGCATGCTCAAGGGAACCTCAGCCGGGAGCTGTGCGTGATCTCACGGCTGCCTGCGGGCAGGGACAGAAAGTCACCGTCACGGCCCACGCGCAAAGGCCCGCTGTAAATGCGCGGAGCGTCACCCAAAAAGGTTTTTTCTAGGCCGGGCAGCGGCGGCAAGGTGGGCACGATGTGGTTAAGCAGCAAATAGCCCACTTTGGCGTCGCGTGCGGTTTGCGCCGCCTCTTCGGGCGTGGCATGGTAGTCGTGGATGTCGCCCAAGACCTTGGCCAGGCCAGGCCTGCCGTTTTGACTGGAGACTTCTTCCATCAGGTTCACCAGCTTGGTGGACAGCGCCTCGTGCACCAGCAAGTCGGCGCCTTGCGCTTCGCGCTGCACGGCCGCCGAGCGCTTGGTGTCGCCACTGAGCACCACCACCCGGCCCTTGTAATTGATGCGGTAGCCCACCGCTGGGTGAGCAGGCGAGTGGTCAACCGCAAAAGCGCTGACCTCCAAGTCGCCCTCTTTGTAGACGCTGACGGCGGCATCACTGGGCACGGCAAAAGGCCGGGCTTGGCCGCCAAAGCCCGAGGCTGGCACCGACGCATCGCCATGGTGGGCCACGCGGTAGCCCCGGTCTTGGCGGTAGGTTTGCATCAGCCCCGCCACCACCTCTTGCACGCCTGCCGGACCATGCACTGGCACAGGCGCCCGGTGGCCGCCTTGCACCCAGCGCTGCAGCATCAGCTCGCCCAAGCCGTCAATGTGGTCCGAGTGAAAGTGGGTGAGAAACACCGCCTCCACCCGCCCATGGGTAAAGCCCATGCGGCCAATGTTGCGGCTGGCGCCGTTGCCGGCATCGAATATCAAAAGACGCTGCCCAGCCACCACCAAGGTGCAGGGGCCGGCGCGCAACTCGTCAGGAAAGGGCGAGCCCGCCCCGCACAGCCCCACATGCAAGCCATCGGCCAAGCCTTCCAGGCCGGTGGAGGACAGGTGCTTGGCCGCAATTTTGCGGGCCACTTGCAAGGAGATCTCTGCCCGCCAGTTGTACAGGGCCGCAGCGGCGAGGAGGAGCACCAAGAGGCCAAGAAGCCAAGGTTTGCGAAGGGTCATGGGGAGTCTTTAGAGTGAGAGCTGCGGGGGTGACTTGGGGGCAAATTAGCGAGCTGGTGGGGGCTTGTGAGGCGCGATCCACCCCTTCGGCTTGTTCTTGAAAGATTTCTTGAGCGTGTTGAAGTCAGGCCTGTGCTGCGCGTGCCCCCACCCCAGCCCTCCCCCAGAGGGGGAGGGAGTGAAGTCGGGGTCAGGAAAGCGCGAGCAGTCTCTGCGAATTGCTCCCTCCCCCTCTGGGGGAGGGCTGGGGTGGGGGCAAGGCGTGGCACCGACCGTGCGAAAGCCAACAAGGCCAGGCCTGAACGGGCCAAATAACCGTTCATGCCGCAGCCTCCACAGACACCCGCGCCACGCGGCTCATGCTGCACCAGTACAGGTCGCGGTTGTGGCCCGGGCTGGGGAAGACCACGCCCTGGCTCCAGCCGCCCACACGCACCCTGCCCTTTTCTTGGCCGGTGAGGATGTCCAGCACCACCACCTCTTCGCCCCAGCGGCGCCAATCGTTGAGCACCACTTCGCCGCTTTCAGCGTAAAGCAGCATGTGGCTGGCGCAGCCAAAACCGTCTTTGCGCCACAGCGGTGTGAGCTCGGTGCGACCGGATTCGGTGGCAAACGCAAAGGCTTGCACGCAGGCGTTGGCCGAGTCATAGGCCAGCACCAGCTGGCGCTGCGCGTCCACCAGGGGTGGGTTGGTGATGCTGCCGTGCGGAAGGCCGCTCACCTGCACGCTTTGGTGGTCGGCGGCATCGCTCAGGCTGACGCGGTGCAAGCGGTTGGCCCCTGGGCTCACGCCCGCCCCGCGCATTTGAAAGCGGTAACGGTGTTTGCCGTTGTCCATGAACCAGGCGTGACCGGCTGCGAGCACCAGGTCCCAGCCAAAGCTGTGGCTGGGGCCCGTCAGGTAAAAGTAACGCCAAGAGGGGTCCAGGTCCAGGCGGGTCTGTGCCGCGTTCCAGTGAAAGCGCATCACGCTGTGCGTGCCCACCACGTAGACCGTGTTGCCCACAGCGCTCAGCCTGGCCACCGAGGGCTCTGGACACAGCGTGTCTGGGCCCAAAGAAGCCAAGGTGTTGGGGGCCAGCACGCTGAGCCGGGCCGCTTGCGTCTCAGACAGGTTTTTGGTGACCACCAAGCCGTTGGTCAGCGTGACAAAGCCGTTGTAAGCCTGCTCCTGTGGCAACTGGCGCACGGCCAAAGGCTGGCAGTCCAGGTCCAGCCTGTGCGCATGTCGGCCGTAGACCACGATCAAGCTGCCATTGGGGTGCAGCGCCATGCCACCCGGCCACATGGGTCCCCCTTTCAAGCGGGGTGAACGCTGCAGCGTGTGCAGCCCCGTAGGGTGTATGCGTTCCACGCGCGCCGTGGTGGCCAGGCCCAGGTGCGCCCGCAGCGCCGAATGCGTGAGCAAGTAGACCTGGCCTTGCGGCCCCAGCACCGTCATGGTCGAGAGCAAGGTGGCGCGGCTGCGGCACACCAGGCGCTCGCCAGGCTGCAGCGCCAGACGGCTGGCCGGGCTCACGGCTTGGCGGCGTTCGGCGCCACCGTCTTCACTGGGCCAGGCGCAGGTGGCAGTACCTGCCGGCTGCACGGCAAGGGCCTGGGCCAGTGGTGGCTCCAGGTCCACCGAACCCGCAGCGTTGTTCAAAACAGAGGCTGCCTTCAACGCATGGTCTGTGCTCACGGGACTGCCCTGCTCACACGCCGCAGGCGCCGCCTGCGCCACAGCCAAGCCCCCACCAGCACCAGTACACCCATGGTCAGCCAAAAAGCCGTGCGGTAGCGCGGGACATACACATTGAAAAACGCGTTGATCTCCACCTGCCGGATCGGGTCGTAGCCCTCGGGCATGGGCAGCACGCCGTGGCGTTGGGCGTAGTCGGCGTAGGCCTTTTGCATGGCGGCAAAAACCTGGGGCATGTCAGCGGCGAGGTCGCGCGTTTCACCGGGGTCGCGCACGATGTCATACAGGCGCCACTGCCCGTCGCCCACAGGCGCAATATTGCGCAAGAGCTTGAGGTCGCCCTGGAACAGCGCCTCGTTGCCCGAGAGTTCATAGCCAATGGCCGCCTCAGGCGCATGCACGCGGTCGGCGCGGCCTGTGAGCACAGGCAGCAGGCTGCGCCCTGTCATGGGCTCCACAGACTGGCCTTGGTGGCTGCCAGTCTGCGGCGGCAGGCCGGCCAACTCCAGCAAGGTGGGCGCCAGGTCGTTGACGTGCGCAAAGCGCGGGTGCACCGCGCCGGGCTGAACACCCGGCACACCGGCCACGATGAGCGGCACGCGGATGCCGCCCTCGCCCGAATAAAACTTGTAGGTGGACAAGGGCGAGGCCACGGCGCTGGCCCAGCTCGGGCCAATCACGGTGTAAGCGCCTTTGGCGCCCAAGCTGGCCAAGTCGCGCTTGTACTGCCAGTCCAGCCACAAGCGGCCCGAGAGCTTGGCGTAGGGGTCTGAGGCTTCGGCCCCGTTGTCTGAAAGAAACACAAACACCGTGTTGTCGTAGTGCCCGCTTTGCTTGAGGTGGGCCACCAGGCGGCCGACCTCGTGGTCCATGGCCTCGGCCATGCCGGCGTAGACCTCCATGCGCCGCTCTTCGTACTGGCGCTCCTCAGCGCTCAGGCTGGCCCAGTGGCGGGTGCTGGCCATCTCCACCATGGGCGTGCCCGCTGGCACCAGGCCGAGCGCTGCAGCGCGGTCGCGGCGCTCGCGGCGCAGGGCACTCCAGCCGTCCTTGTAGCGGCCCCGGTATTTGTCAATGAAGGCGGGCGGGGCCTGCAAGGGGATGTGGTTGGCCTGAAAAGCCACGTAGGCCAAAAAGGGCTGGGGCTTGGCCTGGTCTTGGCGCAGGTAGCCCAGCATCTTGTCCATGAAGTAGGTGGACGAGTAGTAATCCGTGGGCATCTGGGCTTCGCGGCCGTCTTCGTACCAGTGCACCTTGTCGGTCAAATCCAGGTAGCGGCGCGCGGTTTCCCAGTTGTCAGAGCCGCTGTCGCCTTGCACCAGCGAGCGGTCAAAACCGCGCTGAGGCGGCAGGTTGTGCGGCTCCTTGCCCACATGCCACTTGCCCGTCACGTAGGTGCGGTAACCGCTGGCCTGCAGCAAGGTGGAAAACGTCACCACCCGCTCGTTGAGCACGGCCAGGTAACCCGGCCGGCCCGTGTGGGCGCGAGGCATGGTCTCTCGCATGTTGCCCACGCCGTTGAGGTGGTTGTCCACCCCGGTCAGCAGCATGGCCCGGGTGGGCGAGCACGAGGCCGAGACATGAAAATTAGAAAAGCGCATGCCCCGGGCGGCCAAGGCATCCAGGTGGGGGGTGGCGATTTCGCCGCCAAAGGCGCCCACGTCAGAAAAGCCCCAGTCGTCGGCCAACAAGAGCACGATGTTGGGGCGCTTGGCGGCAGTTGGGCTCAGAGCGCTGGCTGGCTTGACTTGAGCCGCAGCGGGCAGCGCATGCACCGGCAACGTCATCCAGGCCAGCCACGCCAGGCTGCAGCACCACAGGTTCATCCATTTCATGAGAGGCCCTCCTGGGAAGACTGTGACTGAGCGCACACCGCAGTCTGCACCATGCCCAGCCGGTCTTGGCCCCACACGGCCAGATCGCCCACCCGAAACGAGGGCACGCCCCACAGCCCCAGGGCCAGCAGCGCTTGGCGGTTGGCCTCGGCCACGCTGCGCCAGCTGTCAGCGCCGCTGCTGCCCTCTTGCAGCACGGCGCGGGCCTGTGCCCACGGCAGCCCGGCCTGCTCGACGATGCGGCGCAGGCCCGCGTCAGAGCCCGCGTCCACACCCTGGGCCCAGACACCGTGCATGAAAGCCAGCACATAAGCCTGGCCCTTGCCTGCGCGCTCAGCCCAGGGCATGAGGCTCAGGCCCCGCTCGGTGGGCCGGCCCACCGGGTCGTTCAAACGGCCAAAGGGCACGCCTCGCTCGTGCGCCTCACGCGCCGCATCGAGCGCGATGTAAAGCCGCTTGTCTTTGGGCACCGCCAAGCCCCGCATGACCATGGGCAACACATAGCGCAGGTGGACACGGGCGCCCGTGCGGCGCGCCAGCTCAAACACCCTGGGCGCCACAATGGCCGAGTACGGGCTGCGCAGCGAAAAGAAAAAGTCAATGTCAGGCGCGCCCACCAGCGGCTGCGCGGGGAAGGCACAGTCATCAGGCGGGAACAACAGCGTTTGGGCCAGCGCTGTGGGGCTTTGTCCGGCCTGCGGCTGCGCCCCGCCTTGGCTGGCCAGGGCCTGCAGGCGCTTTTCAAGGTGGTACAACCTATCGACCCCCCAGTACCACTCGCCGCCGTAATAAAAAGTGGCGCCCAGGTAATGGCCCAGGCGCGCGCGCAGTCGCTGCCCTTGGTCCAGCGCCTGCTGCAGCCGCTGCAGCTGTTGGCCTGATGGCGCCTGGCGCACAGGCTGCACCGCAGGCGACCACAGGGCGGCACCCAAGCTGCTGGCCATGGCCGTGAAACTGCCATCGGCCATGGCATCGAGCAAGGCCACAGAGGTGGCAGTCACCGCGTGCTCTGGCGGCTGACGCTGAAGGTCTTCAAAGTTCAGGCCGTGCACCTGCGCCAGGCGCTGGGCGTCCAGCCGGCTGTAGGCCACCAGCCTGGCTCGGTCAGGCGCGGCCGCGTCGGCGGGCGGGCCCACCAAATGCGGCTCAATGCGCAGCGCGTAACGCTGCTCCAAGGCCTGCAAGGCCTGGGCTGCCAGATGGCTGTAAGGATCGTCCACCTGGTGAAAGTACAGCAGCACATGCGGCAAGCCCTTGGCCACGCGGCGCGCCTCGGCGCGCTCGCGCAGGCGCAGCAAGCGCTCGCGCGACAACAGGTGCGCAGAGACAAAAGGGGTGATGAGGGTGCGCAGCGACATGACAAACAGTACACAAGTGTATTGTAAGAATAGAGCAACTCCAGCCAGGCCCACGATGGGGTTTACACCATGGCCATGCACGTGGTTCAGCGCGCAAACGCGCCTGTGTTGCGCACAGAGCGCGAGCGTCATGTGCGCGTCAGATCGAGCCCTGCCAGGCCCATCCGCAGGCCATGCTTGACCTATCATGCCCGCCAACCAGCGTGGAGAGCAGTGCATGCCGAACAAGCATGGAACTGCCAACGCACTTTTTGAACATTCAGGAGCAGCCCATGCGCGCCGTAGGATTTTTTGAATTTGGTGGACCCGAGGTTTTGCAAGTCTTGGACCTGCCCGAAGGCCAGCCCGGCGCGGGCCAGGTGCGGGTGCGCGTGCATGCCGCCACGGTCAACCCCACCGACACCTTGCTGCGCAATGGCTCGCGCGCCCAGGCTTTGCGCGCCATCCCAGCGCCCCATGTGCCAGGCATGGATGTGGCGGGCGTGATCGACGCCATCGGCCCCGGCACCACCACAGACTTGGCGGTGGGCGACCAGGTGATGGCCATGGTCGACAACCAGGGCAGCCATGGGGCCTACCGGGAAAGCATTGTCTTGTCGGCCGATGCAGTGGCGCCCATTCCCGAGGGCGTCAGCCTGGTGGAAGCGGCCACCTTGCCCATGAACGGGCTGACCGCCCGCCAAACCCTGGACCAGTTGGCCCTCCAGCCGGGGCAGACCTTGGCCGTCACCGGGGCCGCCGGCTGCTACGGTGGCTATGTGATCCAGCTGGCCAAGCAAGCGGGCCTGCGCGTCATTGCCGACGCCTCGCCCAGCGATGAGGCCTTGGTGCGCTCCTTAGGCGCCGATGTGGTGGTGCCCCGAGGCGCGGACATCGCCACGCAAATTCGCCAGGTCGCCCCCCATGGTGTGGACGGCCTGGCCGATGGCTCTTACCAATGCGAGCAAGCCATAGGCGCGGTGCGCGATGGCGGCGGCTTTGCCACGGTGCGAGGCTGGTCCATGCCAGAGCGCGGCATTGTTTGCCACGCCACCTGGGTGCGCCAATACAACCACCGGGCCGATGTGTTGCACCAATTGCGCCAGAACGTGCACAAGGGTGTGATCACGCTGCGCGTGGCCGCCACCTATGCCCCCGAGCAAGCGGGTGAGGCGCACCGCCGGCTCGAAGCGGGCGGCACCCGTGGCCGATTGGTGCTGGTGTTTTAAGCACACAGGGCCAAGCTGGGGCACAGGCAGAGGGCCTGACGCACAGTGGCTCAAGCTGGCTCATCTGGACCCCTTGTTAACATCCGCCGCACTTTGACCACACCCATTCCCTTGCCTCCACCAGCCCTTGCTCCCGCTTGGCTGAGCGCGGCGCTCGACGGCCAGCGCGCTGCTTTGGCCCGCGCCATCACGGCGGTCGAAGAGCACACGCAGGATGCGGCCCAGGTGCTGGCAGCCATTTACCCCCGGGTGGGCCGGGCAGTGGTGGTCGGCTTTACCGGCGCCCCGGGGGCCGGCAAATCCACCCTGATTGCCGCCTGCATCACCGAGGCGCGCCAGCGCGGTTTGCAAGTCGGTGTGGTGGCGGTTGACCCCTCTAGCCCGCTGACCGGCGGGGCGGTGCTGGGCGACCGCATCCGCATGCTGGCCATGGCCGGTGACAGCGGCGTGTTTGTGCGCAGCCTGGCCGCCCGCGGTCACCTGGGCGGCTTGTCGGCGGCCGCGTCGCGGGTGGTCGATGTGCTTGATGCGGCTGGCAAAGACCTGATCATTGTTGAGACGGTGGGCGTTGGTCAGTCTGAGACCGAGGTCAGTGGCCTGGCGCAACTGACGGTCTTGGTGTGTGCGCCTGGCATGGGCGACGAAGTGCAAATGATCAAGGCCGGCGTGCTTGAGATGGCCGATGTCTATGCGGTCAACAAGTCCGACCTGCCGGGCGCGCAGGGCCTGATCCGCCAATTGCAGGCCGCCGCCCATTTGGGCAGTGCCGCCATGCCGCCGGTGATCGCGACGACCGCCAGCACAGGCGCGGGCGCCGCCCAATTGCTCGATGCGGTCTATGCCGTGCATGCAGCGCGTGTGCCCGCACCGGCGCAAGAGCGCATGCGCCGCTTGCAAAAAACCCTGGCCGCCATGGCCGGTGAAGCGCTGCAGAGGCGCATCGCAGCGCTTGACGAATCTGCGCTTGCGGCCATAGGCCAGGCCCTGCTGCAAGGCGAGCAAGATTTCTCAGGCGCGGTGCAGCAAGTGCTGGCCCGCGCGCTGTCGAACGGTTGACGGCAGCTAATTGAGACCGCTGCGCACCAGGCGCATGTAGGTCTTGATCACTTCCTCGGGCAATCGCGCACCGGTCGCCTGACCCTTGACATAGCGCATGTACAGATAGCTGCGCGCCGCCATCAGGACATAGACCAGGGTTTCGATCTCACTGCGCATGAAGTTGCGGATTTGGCCAGCTTGCAACGCCAGCTCCAGCGCCTGCACAAAGTGGCTGACCGTGCGCCTAAAGTGCTCCTCATGCGCCTTGGGCGCGGCCACCTCCGCCTCGTTGAGGATGCGAAAAAAACCCGGGTTGGGGCCCAGAAATTCAAAGAAGGCTCTGAAGCCGCGCTCTTCCATCTCCAAAATGTCCTGGGCACCGGCCACCCGAGTGCCCACAAAGTGCAGCATGTCCTTGCCCACATGGGGCAGCAGTTCGTCGAACAGGCTCTGGCGCGACGAAAAGTAGAGGTAGAAAGTGCCTTGGGCCATGCCCGCCTCTTCGGTGATGCGGGTGATCGAGGCCGCAGCATAGCCGTGCTCGCCCACCACCTTGGCCGCGGCAGCAAAGATTTGATCGCGCGCATCGGGTGCACGCTCCTCGCGCGTCAAGCGTTTGCGGCTGCGGCCTTGCGCATTGAGCTTGTCGACGGCTTCGTTGTCGCTGGAGATCATGCTCGGGTCCTTGTTTTTGTGCAGAAATTCTAAGGGTTCATCCCAATGAATGGCCATTCAGTGACTGTTGATTCTTTGCCTCTTGTTTGCCATGATCGAGGCTCAAAACACACTGGAGTCAAGCGGCGTGCAGTTCGAAACCTACAACACCCTGAGTTTTGCGCGGCGGGGCCGCATTCTTGAGATCACCATGAACCGGCCGGCCACGCTCAACGCGGTCGACGAGCTCATGCACGAGGAGCTGGCCCGCGTCTTTACCGACGCCTCCAATGACCCGGATTCAGACATCGTGGTGCTCACCGGCGCCGGCCGGGCGTTCTCCTCGGGCGGCGACGTGGCTTTCTTCCAGAAAATGATTGACCAGCCCACGTCGTTCGAAAAAACCGCCCGTGAGGCCAAGCAAATCGTTTTTTCGCTGTTGGACTGCGAAAAGCCGGTGATTGCCAAGCTCAACGGCCATGCCACCGGCCTGGGCGCCACCATTGCGCTGTTTTGCGACATCATCTATGCCGCCGACAGCGCCAAGATTGGCGACCCGCATGTCTCGGTCGGCCTGGTCGCTGGCGACGGCGGCGCGGTCATCTGGCCCCAGCTGATCGGCTACGCCCGCGCCAAGGAGTACCTGATGACAGGCAAGCTGATGTCGGCCCATGATGCCGCTGGCATGGGCTTGATCAACCACGTGGTGCCGCTGACCGAGCTCGACGCCCAGGTGGCGCAGTTTGCCGACACCCTGGCCGCCGGTGCGATCAAGGCCATCAAATGGACCAAGCTGTCCATCAACATCGGTCTCAAGCAACTGGCCAGCAGCATCATGGACGCCTCAATCGCCTATGAAGCCATGTCCAACGTCACCGCCGACCACCAAGAAGCGGTCCACGCTTTTCGAGAAAAGCGCAAGCCGGTGTTCACCGGCCGCTGATGGCCGCTCCAGACCTTCGGGCAGCGACTCACAAGGGCAACGATGAATTTCACTGAGCCGGACAATATTCGACAGCTGCGCGACCTGCTCGAGCGCTTTGTCGACAAAGAAATGCCCCGCCCGCTGGCCCAGCGCTGGGACCGCGACAACCACTTCCCGCGCGAAGTCTTCGACAAGCTCGCCCAGTTGGGCGTGCTGGGCCTGACTGTGCCCGAGGAATATGGTGGGGCTGGCCGCGACATCCTGGCCACCATGGTGGTGATCGAGGAGCTCTCTAGGCGCAGCTCGGCCGTTGGCATCCCCTACATCATGGGCGCTTGCTACGCCGGCATGAACATCGTTGACTGCGCGACCGAGGAGCAAAAACGCCGGCTGCTGCCCAAGGTGGTCGACGGCTCGTTGATTTTTTCCTACGGCTGGACCGAGCCCGACACCGGCGCCGACCTGGCCAGCGTCAAGACGCGGGCCGAGCGGGTGGCAGGCGGCAAGGTGCGCATCAACGGGGCCAAGCGCTTTTGCACCGGTTCGGCCATCTCCGACTGCATTTACGCCCTGGTGCGCACCGGCCCCGAAGAGGAGCGCTACAACAACCTGTCGATGGTGATGATCCCGCCGGACACCCCTGGCGTCACCATCACCCCCATCCACACCCTGGGCACCCACGGCGCGGCCACCACCGATGTGAGCTTCGACAATGTCGAGGTGCCGTTTGAGCAAGTGATGGGTGGCGAGGAGGGCTGGAACCGTGGCTGGAAGATGATCGTCGGCTCTGGCCTCGATGTTGAAAAGCTCGAGGTGGCCGCCATCGCGGTGGGCATTGCCCGCGCAGCGCTCGACGACGCCTGGGACTATGCCCGCCAGAGGCGGCAATTCGGCAAAACCATAGAGAACTACCAGTCCATCCAGCACAAGCTGGCTGACATGAAGACCCAGCTGCACGGCGCCCGCCTCATGCTCTACCACGCAGCTTGGATGGCCAACGAGCGCATCCCTTGCGGCGTCGAGACCTCCATGGCCAAGCTGTTCGCCACCGAAGCGGCCAAGACCATTGCGCTGGAGGGCCAGACCATACACGGCGCCTACGGCTATGTGAAAGACTTCGACGCCGAGCGCTATGTGCGCGACGCCTTGCTGCTGCCCATCATTGGCGGCTCCTCGGCGGTGCAGCGCAACAATATTTACAAGTGGTCAAGCTCCAAAACGAGGGCAGGAGCATGAGCGATTCAGCGACATCTTCCTCCAGCTCGGGCAGCGCCCACCTGGCCGAGGCGATGAAGCGCTGGCATGAGCAGACGCTCTCGCCTGTGCTCAAGAAATCGCCCGAGCGCAAGGCCGAATTCATCTCTGAAGCCAACATCCCGATCAAACGCCTGTACACCCCGGCCGATGTGGCCGGCCGCGACTATGAGCAAGATCTGGGCTTTCCAGGACAGGCACCGTTCACCCGCGGCGTCTACCCCACCATGTACCGGGGCCGCTTGTGGACCATACGCCCCTATTCGGGCTTTGGCACGCCACAGGAGACCAACCAGCGCTTCAAATACCTGCTGGGCCTCAACGAAAAGGCCCTGACCATCGCCTTTGACCTGCCCAGCCAGATCGGCTATGACTCCGACGCGCCGCAGGCCAAGGGATCGGTCGGCAAAGTGGGCGTGGCCATAGACTCCATCGAGGACATGCACACCCTGTTTGACGGCATCCCGGTGCAGGACGTGAGCGTGGCCATGACCATCAACGCCACCGCGCCCATCATTTTGGCCTTCTACCTGGCCATGGCGCAGGAGCGGGGCATAGACCTGCGGGTGCTGCAAGGCACCACGCAAAACGACATCCTCAAAGAGTATGTGGCGCGCGGCACCTACATCTTTCCGGTGCGTCCCTCGCTGCGCTTGACCACCGACTTGATTGAGCACTGCTTCCACCATGTGCCCAAGTGGAACACCTTGTCGATCACCGGCGTGCACATGCGCGAGGCTGGTGCGACGGCCGTGCAGGAAGTCGCATTTGCCCTGGCCCATGCCATCGTTTACATTGAATCGGCCCTGGAGCGCGGCCTGGATGTGGATGAGTTCGCGCCGCGCCTGTCGTATTCCCTGGGCTGCTACCGCGACCTGTTTGAAGAGGTGGCCAAGTTCCGGGCGGCCAGGCGCCTCTTTGCCCGCGTCATGCAAGAACGCTTCCAGCCCAAGGACCCCCGCTCGTCGATGTTTCGCATTTATTGCGGCACGCTGGGCTCCACCCTGACCCGCCAAGAGCCTGAGAACAACATTGTTCGCATCGCCATGCACGCGCTCATAGGCGCACTGGGCGGCGCCCAAGCCATCTTCACCGCCGGGCTGGACGAGGCCTTTGCCTTGCCCACCGAACGCGCCGCCCGCATTGCGCTGCGCACCCAGCAGATGATGGTCGATGAATTTGGCATCACCAACACCATAGACCCGCTGGGTGGCTCCTATTACGTCGAGTCGCTGACCAATGAAATTGAAGACCGTGCAGCGGCCATTCTCAAGCAGATCGATGAGATGGGCGGCATGATCGCGGCCCACGAAAGCGGCTGGGTGCAGCAGGCGATCGAGGAGTCGAGCTACGCCTTTCAGAAAAAGGTGGAAAGCGCCGAGCATGTGTTTGTCGCGATGAACAAATACCTGCCGCAAGAAGGCCGGGAAGCCGATCCCATCGAGACCTTCCGCGTGGACGACAGCTTGGAGCAGGCGCAGTGCCAGCGGCTCGCACAGTTGCGCCAGCAGCGCGATGCGGACCGGGCCGCCGCCGTGCTCGAGCGCATCGAGCAGGCCGCGCGCGGCAGCGACAACCTCATGCCCCTGTTCATTGAGGCGGCCAAGGCCCGCCTCACCCTCGGCGAGATCTGCGGCGTGTTGCGCCGCTGCTGGGGCGTTCACAACCCGATGCAAAGTTACTGACATGCAAGCCAAGGACCCTCAAGGCAAGATCCGCATCATCGCTGGCAAGCCCGGGCTGGACGGGCATGACCGCGGCATCAAGGTGGTGACGCGCGCCCTGCGTGACGCCGGCATGGAGGTCATCTACCTGGGCATGCGCCTGTCGGTGGACCAAATCGCCAGCGCCGCCGTTGACGAAGATGCCGATGTGGTGGCGATCAACTTTGCGGCAGCCGACCACCTGCTGCTTGGCCCCGACCTGATGCAGGCCCTGCGCTCGCGCGGCTGCCGCGACGACCTGATGGTGGTGGCCGGCGGCATCATCCCCGATGAAGACATCCCGGCGCTCAAGGCGGCGGGCATGAGCGAAATTTTTCTGCCCGGCACGCCCATCGAAAAAATCATCACTTACATCGAGAAGAACGCGCCACGCCGATCCGTCGGCAATTGATGCCCTGTGCTTGACACCCCCTGGAGACTGCCATGAAACCCATCGCTTTTCCCCGCCTGCTTGGCGCCCTGAGCCTTGTTCTGTCTTGCGCTTGTGCGTTTGGACAGACAGGCTTTCCCGACAAACCCATTCGCATCGTCGTGCCCTTTGCGCCCGGTGGCGGCACCGATGTGCTGACCCGCATCGTGGCCCAGCAGATGGCCGAAGACATGAAGGCGCAAATCGTCATTGACAACCGCCCCGGCGCCGGCGGCGGCTTGGGCGCAGCGCTGGTCGCCAAAGCGGCACCTGACGGCTACACCTTGTATGTGGGCACCACCGCCACCTCCATGATGCCCTCGCTCAGCAAAAACCTGAGCTTCGATCCCATTGGTGACTTTGTGCCCATCGCGCTGATCGGCAGCTCCCCCTTTATCTTGATCACCCACAACAAGCTGCCCGTCAACAACCTCGATGAATTGCTGTCGCTGGCCAGGTCCAAGCCGGGCAGCCTGTCTTACGGTTCGGCCGGCAATGGCTCCATCAACCATGTGGGCATGGAGCTGTTCAAGTCCATGGCGCAGGTTGACATCCTGCACGTGCCCTACAAAGGCAGCTCTGCCGCGCTGGCCGATGTGCTGGGCGGGCAACTCAGCATGATGATGGACACCGTGGTGTCCTCCTCGCAGCATGTCAAGAGCGGCGCTGTCAAGGCACTGGCCGTGACCAGCCTGGAAAAAGCCAGCCTCACGCCAACCATACCGACGATTTCCGAACAAGGCGTCAAGGGCTTTGACGTCACCGCCTGGTATGGCTTTGTGGCCCCCAAGGGAACGCCGCAGGCGGTGCTGCAGCGCCTCAACACCGAGGTCAACAAAGCCCTGGCCAACCCGGCGGTGCGGGCCCGCTACGAAAAGTTGGGCGCAGAACCGGTGCCCAGCACGCTGGAGAGCTTCGGCAAGATGTGGATCGCCGAAGAAAAAAAATGGACCAACGTGGTCCGCAGCGCCAACATCCGTTCGGAATAAGGAGCTCATCATGAATCACAGCACCCGCCGCAGCTTCATCACGCTGACGCTTGCTGCAGCCGCTGGCAGCAGTTGGGCCCAGGCTGGCTTTCCAAGCAAGCCCATGCGCATCATCGTGGCCTTTCCGCCCGGTGGCAGCACCACGGTGGTGGCCCGCTTGCTGGGGCAAAAACTCAGCGAGCGCCTGGGTCAGGCCGTGGTCATTGACAACAGACCCGGTGGCAATGGCGTGATTGCTTCTGAGGAGCTGCTCAAGTCAGCGCCTGACGGCCACCACATGGTGATGGTGGTCAACACCCACACCATCAACCCGCACATGATGGCGCGCTTGCCCTACAACACCGAGCGTGACTTTTCGCCGGTCAGCACGCTTTACCGGTTTGACCTGATTTTGGTGGCGCACCCGGCCGTGCCCGCGAACAACCTGCGCGAATTCATCGCCCTGGCCAAGGCCAACCCCTCGGCCATCAACTTTGCGGCCGGTGACAACGCGGGCCTGACCCATCTGGCCGCCGAGACCTTCAACACCATGGCCGGCGTCAAGCTGCAGGTGGTCCCTTACAAAGGCAGCGGGCCTGCGCTCAACGACACCCTGGCCGGCCATGTGCAGGCGTATTTCAGCTCGCCGATCGCGGTCATCTCTCAAATCAAGGCCGGCAAGCTCAAGGGTGTGGCCATCTCCGGCCGCTCGCGCTCGGTGGCGCTGCCCGAGGTCCCCACTTTTGCCGAGGCCGGTCTGCCCGGCTACGAGGCGGGCACCTGGGCCGGCATTTTGGCCCACGGCTCAACGCCCAAAGAGGTGGTCAACAAGCTGGCCGCCGAGATCGCTGCCGTCATGGCCTTGCCCGAGGTGCGCGAGAACCTGCAAAGCCAGGGTCTGGAGCCCACCACCACCTCACCGGCGGAGTTTGCCGCCATCATCAAATCGGACATGACCCGCTTCGAAAAAGTGATACAAGCCGCCAACCTCAAGACCGAGAAGTAAGCAAGCCATGGCAAATCCAGCCCTGGGGTCGGCAGACCTGGCGCCCCCTTTGCAAAACCTGCTGGTGATAGACCTCACGCGGGCCTTGGCCGGCCCGCACTGCACCATGATGCTGGCCGATCTGGGCGCGCGCGTGCTCAAGATAGAACCGGTGCAAGACGGCGAGGGCGACTCCACCCGCGGCTTGGCGCCGCACCTGGGCGCGGGCGTGTCGTCCTACTTTGCCGGCGTCAACCGCAACAAAGAGGGGCTGGCGCTCAACCTCAAGCATCCGCAAGGCGTGGCGCTGCTGCGCCAGTTGTGCGCGCAGGCGGACGTGATCATCGACAACTTCAGGCCCGACACCATGGCCCGCTTTGGGGTCGACTATGAAGAATTGCGCCAAGCGGTCAATCCGCGCCTGGTCTCGTGCTCCATCTCCGGCTTTGGCAGCACCGGCGAGTACCGCTTGCGCTCGAGTTTTGACCTGATCGTGCAAGCCATGGGCGGCGCCATGAGCGTGACCGGCGTGCCCGGCGGCCCGCCGGTGCGGCTGGGCCTGCCCATGGGCGACATCGCTGCCGGCATGTATGCCGCCACGGGCATTTTGGCGGCGCTGCAAGCGCGGCAGTTCACCGGCCGTGGCCGGCATGTGGAAGTCAGCATGCTCGACTGCATGGCCGCCCTGCTCAGCTACATGGGCGCCAACTACCTCAACACCGGCCAGGTGCCCGGTCCGCAAGGCTCCGGCCATGTGGTCAATGTGCCCTACCAGGCCTTTGAGACGAAAACCCAGTGGATGGTGATCGCCATCTTTGGCGAGCGTTATTGGAAAGAAACCTGCGAGGTGCTGGGCATTGCCCATCTGGCAGCCGACCCGCGTTACGCCAGCGCCGACCAGCGCTCGCAGCACCGGGAAGAATTGCTGACCATCATCAAAGCCATCCTCAAGACCCGGCCGGCCCAGGAGTGGCTCGACGAGCTGCTGGCCCAGCGCGTGCCTTGTGCCCCGATCAACACCGTCGATCAAACGCTCAACGACCCGGTGGTGCTCGAGCGCCACATGGTGGTACAAACCGATCACCCCGCCTACGGCCTGGCCCGCGCGCCGGGCAACCCGATGAAGGTCGAAGGCATACGCGACGGGCAGGCCAGCGCCGCGCCGCTGCAGGGCGAACACACGGCGGCGGTGCTGCGCGAGTTGCTAGGCGCCACCGATCAACACATCGACGAACTCAAAAAAGCAGGCGTGATATGACCTTGAGCCAAGCCCTGGCCCAGTTTGTGGGCCATGCCAGATTCGACATGCTCAGCCCCGCCGACTTGGCCGGCGCCAAAGCCGCGATTTCAGACTGCATCGCCTGCACCGTGGCCGGTGCTGCCACGCCCACCGGTGCCATCGTGCACAAGGTCGCGGCGGCCTCCAGCGGCGATGGCCAGTCCACGGTGATTGGCGGGGGCCGCAGCCTGAGCCCGCAGGCGGCCGCACTGGCCAATGGCACGGCCGGTCATGCACTCGACTACGACGACATCCTCTGGACCC
Organism: Comamonadaceae bacterium; assembly: GCA_947460165.1. Classification (GTDB taxonomy): domain Bacteria; phylum Pseudomonadota; class Gammaproteobacteria; order Burkholderiales; family Burkholderiaceae_C; genus Polaromonas. The sequence goes on along the minus strand of CANHKH010000002.1, from coordinate 2,161 downwards.
AATACGGCCACCCCTCGGTGGCGGTGCTGCCGGCGGCCCTGGCGCTGGCCGAGGCCACAGGCGCATCGGGCCGCGAGCTGATCATGGCCTATGCCGTCGGCGTCGAACTCATAGGCAAGTTTGGCCGCGCGGCCAACCCCCAGCACTATGAGCACGGCTGGCACTCGACCGCCACCATGGGCGTCATTGGCGCGGCCGCTGCCAGTGCCAAGCTGATGGGCTTGAACCCTCAGCAAACCGCCATGGCCCTGGGCCTGGCCGCCTCGCAGGCCAGCGGCGTGCGGCGCAACTTTGGCACCATGACCAAACCCTTCCATGCGGGCAATGCCGCCCGCGCCGGCATTTTGTCGGCCGAACTCGCGCGCGAGGGCTTTACCTCCGACCTGCGCGCCTTTGAGGGCGAGGTGGGCTGGGCCCAGGTGCTGCAAGCGCGCAGCATGCCCGCGCCCGAGGAGTGGACCGCCAGCCTGGGGCAGCCCTGGGAGCTGAGCGCGCCGGGCATTGTGCTCAAGCGCTACCCGGCCTGCGGCTGCACCCATTGCGCCCTCGATGCGCTGCTGGCCATTTGCAAAGAGCATCAAATCCAGGCCGAGGAGATCACCCAGATCGACTGCGACGCCAGCCCGCTGGCCAAGAAAGTGCTGCTGTATTCGCGACCGCTGACCGGTCTGGAAGGCAAGTTCAGCATGGAGTTCAGTCTGGCGGTGGCGGCCGTCGAAGGCCAAGCGGGCCCACGCCAGTACGAGGACCACTGGACCCAAGACGCCAGGGTACAGGCCCTGCTGCCCAAGATCAGCTTTCGCTCGCGCGCCGACCTGGAGCCCGAGGTGTCGGCCGACGCGGTGCCGGCCGAGGTCACGGTGCATGCGCGCGGGCAGAGCTACACCCGCAAGGTGCTGGTGCCCTCGGGCGATCCGCGCAACCCGATGACGCAGGCCGAGCGCCGCGAAAAATTCATGGCCTGCACCCTCGACCTGGTGGTCACAGAGCAGGCCAGCGGCCTCTTCGATGCGCTCGAAGAGTTGGAGCACTGCACCGACCTGCGCGCCTTGCTGGCGCCTCTGCGCTCCGGATGGATGAACCCCTTGGCCTGAGCATGGCCACTGAGAACGAGCACCTGCAACTGGCCTTCGACGGTCCGGTGGCGACCATCGCTTTCAATCGGCCGCAGGCGCGCAACGCCCTGACCGGTGGCATGCTGCAGGGCCTGGTGGCTGCGCTGGGGGAGTGTTCTGCGCGCGAGGACCTGCGGGTGGTGGTCTTGCGCGGCGCCGGCGAGCTGGCTTTTTCTGCCGGCTACAACCTCGGCGAGTTGCCCTCGCACCCGCTCAGCGCTGGTGACGCACGCGCCATTCACGCGCCTGTGCGCCAGGCGGCCCAGGCCATCGCCCTCTGCCGCCACCCCGTGCTCGCTGCCGCCCACCGGTTTGTGATTGGCGCTGGGCTGGACCTGTTTTGCCATGCCGACATGCGCATTTGCACCGAGGGCTGCAGCTTTGTCATGCCGCCCAACAAGTACGGCTTTGTGTACCCCATGGAAGGCCTGGCTGCGCTGGCCCAGGCCGCAGGCGCGGCACGCGCCGCCGACATGCTGCTCACCAGCCAGCCTCTGAGCAGCGAGCAGGCGCTGGCCTGCGGCCTGGTGCAGCGGGTGCTCAAGCCCGAGGCCTTTGAAGCCGAGCTCGCCGCTTTGGCCCAGACGCTGGCCGCCAACGCCCCCCTGAGCATGCGAGCGAGCAAGCAGGCCCTGCGGGCCATGCAGGCCAGTCCTGCCAGCGACCAGGCTTGCTACCAACACATGGCCGACTGCCTCAACAGCCATGACAGCCGAGAAGCCATGACCGCCTTCCGGGAAAAACGCACGCCGGTGTTCACAGGGCGTTGATGGGATGAAACAGGCGCCAGCCCTGGCGCAGGCCATCACAAGCAACGCCAAGCTAGACCGGTCACAGCCCCCTGCCGCATCCAGCCGCTGCGCACACCCTGCCCTGCTCAGGCGGCTGGACATTGCCACAGCGCAGCTGAGCTGTTTGGGGCGGCCGACCCAGCCCGAGCCAGCCCCCACTTCCACCAAAGACGGGGCTTGGCGGGCCTGTGCCCGCACAGCCTCCTTAAAATAAGTAAAAAAACCCCAACATGTCAGACCCAACCGCCTCCCCTC
>CANHKH010000001.1 GCA_947460165.1 Comamonadaceae bacterium | reverse complement strand
CGACTTTACGACCCCCTTCGTGCGATGGTGGTGCAGGGCGTGTTCCTGTTTGCGCTGGCAGCGATGATTCACCTCATCTTGCTGAGCACCAACAAGTTCAACTGGCTCGACGGCCCCAAGAAGTCAGCGGCAACGGCGCAAAACGCGCCCATGCCAGCCGCCACCCCGGCGACAAAGTCCTGAGCTTCAGGCACGGAGCAGACGGTGCGCCAGGCTTGAGAGCTGGCGCACCACCTGCCCACCCTGGATCCAGCCTTGGCAACTTGGCTGGAACCCCGAATTTATTGAATACGGCGTTCAACACCGCATTGACAGGAGAGCTTCATCATGGCGATGCTCAGCTTTGAGAAAAAATACCGAGTCCGGGGCGGGACCCTCCTTGGCGGTGATTTGTTCGATTTTTGGTTGGGTCCCTTTTACGTGGGCTTTTTTGGTGTCACCACCGCGTTCTTCGCGCTGTTGGGCACAGCCCTGATCCTCTGGGGCGCCTCACAGGGGCCGACCTGGAACCTCTGGCAGATCAACATCGCGCCGCCCGATTTGTCCTATGGACTGAGCCTGGCGCCCATGATGGAAGGTGGCCTGTGGCAGTTCATCACGGTCTGCGCCATAGGCGCTTTTGTGTCGTGGATGATGCGTGAGGTGGAAATTTGCCGAAAGCTGGGCATGGGCTACCACGTGCCTGCTGCCTTTGGTGTGGCCATCTTTGCCTACGTCACGCTGGTGGTGATACGCCCTGTGCTCATGGGCGCCTGGGGCCATGGCTTTCCTTATGGCATCTTCAGCCACCTGGACTGGGTCTCCAACGTGGGTTATCAGTACCTGCACTTTCACTACAACCCGGCGCACATGATCGCGGTGAGCTTTTTCTTTGCCACCGTGCTGGCCTTGTCGCTGCACGGCGCGCTGGTGCTGTCGGCCACCAACCCCGGCGCGGGCCAAGTGGTCAAGACCCCCGAGCATGAAGACACCTTTTTCCGCGACATCATTGGCTACTCGGTAGGCACCCTGGGCATTCACCGGGTAGGCCTGTTCCTGGCCTTGGCGGCAGTGCTCTTCAGTGCGCTGTGCATCGTGATCAGCGGCCCCTTCTGGAGCCGTGGTTGGCCCGAGTGGTGGGGCTGGTGGCTGAACATGCCTATCTGGGCGCAGTGGCCTCTCAAATAAGACGGAGCAAACAACATGGCTCAATACGAAAACCTATTCACGGTGGTGCAGGCCACAGGCCCGCTGCACCACGGCGTGCCACTCGGCCACGGCAACAGCCCGCGCACCGGCGACAAGCCTGGCCTGTCCTACCTGTTGGGCAAGCTCGGCAATGCACAGATCGGTCCCATCTACTTGGGCGGCTTGGGCCTGGCCTCGCTGATTTTTGGCACGCTGGCCTTCAACATCATTGGCATGAACATGCTGGCCTCGGTCAACTACGACCCGATCCAGTTCATCCGCCAACTGTTTTGGCTGGCCCTGGAGCCACCGGCCCCGGGCAATGGCTTGGGGCTGGCGCCACTCAACCAAGGCGGTTGGTGGCAAATTGCAGGCTTGTTTCTGACCATCTCTATCTTGCTGTGGTGGGTGCGCACCTACCGGCGGGCCAGAGAGTTGGGCATGGGCACCCATGTGGCATGGGCTTTTGCGGCGGCGATTTGGCTGTACTTGGTGCTGGGCCTGATTCGCCCAGTGCTCATGGGCTCATGGGGTGAGGCTGTGCCATTTGGCATCTTCCCGCACCTGGACTGGACGGCGGCTTTCTCGCTGCGCTATGGCAACCTGTTCTACAACCCTTTCCATGCGCTGTCGATTGCCTTTTTGTACGGCGCCACCTTGCTGTTTGCCATGCACGGCGCGACCATCTTGGCGGTCAGCCAGTTTGGCGGCGAGCGCGAGATTGAGCAGATCGTGGACCGTGGCACGGCCTCGGAGCGCGCAGCCCTCTTTTGGCGCTGGACCATGGGCTTCAATGCCACCATGGAATCGATTCACCGCTGGGCCTGGTGGTTTGCGGTGCTGTGCCCACTGACAGGCGGCATAGGCATTTTGCTGACCGGCACCGTGGTGGACAACTGGTACCTGTGGGCCATCAAACATGGCGTCGCACCCCCTTACCCTGAGGTCTTCCCGGCCGTGATGGACCCCGCACTGAGCCAAGGAGCCAAACCATGAAGCAACTCTCTAATTGGATGGCACGCGGTCTGCAGCTGACTGGCTTGGCGGGATTGCTGCTGCTGTCGGCCTGTGAGCGCCCGCCCATTGACAGCGTGCAGCACGGCTTTCGGGGCACGGGCATGGCGCAGGTGTACAACCCTCGCTTGCTCGAAGAAAAAACAGCCCTCAATCAGCCACCTGTGGCGCAAGCCGCCGCTTCGACTGAAGGCCCCAAGGCCGGGCAGGTGTACCAAAACGTCAAAGTGCTGGGCGACCTCAGCGTGGGCGAGTTCAACCGCCTGATGGTCTCCATGACCAGCTGGATCGCACCTGAACAGGGTTGCACCTATTGCCACAACGCGGCCAATTTTGCCGACGACGGCAAATACACCAAGGTGGTGGCCCGCCGCATGGTGGAGATGACCCAGCACATCAACACCGACTGGAAAAGCCACGTGGCCGACACCGGCGTGACCTGCTACACCTGCCACCGCGGCCAACCCGTGCCGCAGGCTGTGTGGTTCAAGTCCGGCGAGCAGCCTTATGGCAGCAACTTCATGGGTGACAAAGCAGGCCAAAACCACCCTGCCCCGGTGGTCAACCTGTCTTCCTTGCCCAACGACCCCTTCACCCCTTTCTTGCTCGAAGCCCAAAACATCCGTGTCAATGGCACCACGGCCTTGCCCAGCGGCAACCGCCAATCGACCAAGCAGGCCGAGTGGACCTATGGGCTGATGACGCACATGTCGCAGTCCCTGGGCGTGAGCTGCACCTATTGCCACAACTCCCGGTCTTTTTCGACCTGGGAGGGCGGCCCTCCACAGCGCGTGACCGCCTGGCACGGCATCCGCATGGCGCGCGAGCTGAACCTGGAGTACCTCGAGCCCCTGACCCCCACCTTCCCAGCCCACCGCAAGGGTGAACTGGGCGATGTGGCCAAGCTCAACTGCGCCACCTGCCACCAAGGCGCCTACAAGCCCCTGAACGGCGCGGCCATGCTCAAAGACCACCCTGAACTTGGCCGCAAGCGGGCCGATACCAAGGCGGCACTGACGGACACGGACGTGGCCAAAGTCGCGGTGGCACTCCCTGCAAACGCTAAAAAATAAAACGGCTGCCTTGGACCTGAGCGGCCTGGTGCAGGCCCAGGTCCAACGGCCCGTCACCCCCATGCCCTCCAACGACACCGGTCCATCGACCATTCAGGGGGTGGTGGTGGTGCTGTTGGTGGAGTACCTGCCCAAGCACAAAGGCTGGGGTTGGCTGCGATTGGCCCAGGGTCAGGCCAGCTTGCAGCAGGTGCCTGGCCTGCGCTTTGCGAAGGTCATGGGCAGCGGTCACCAAGGCGGTTTCAGCATACGACCCAGCGCCTCTCACCAGGGACTGATCACGGTGTTTGACGACGCCGCCAGCGCCCAGGCTTTTTTGCAGGGACCGCAGATCGAGGCCTACAAGGAGCGGGCGCGCCAATTTTGGGCCGGCCTCATGTGTGTGGATTCAGCCCGTGGGGCCTGGGACGGCCACCTCTGGGGCAACACGCCCAGCCGCAGCCTCCTTGACTTTGAGAACAAGCTCGACAGCAGCGGCCAAGGCCCGCTGGCCGTGATCACGCGGGCCAGCATTCGACCGGCCAAGGCCATGGCATTTTGGCGCTTTGCACCGTCGGCCCAAACCGATTTAGAAAATGCACCAGGCTGCACCCTGGCCATAGGCCTGGGCGAGGCCCCACTGCTGCGCCAATGCACCTTCAGCCTGTGGCAAAACACGCCCTCCATGCTCGCCTATGCCCACGGCGGCGCGCACCAAACAGCGCTGGAAGCTGCCTATAAAAACGATTTTTTTGCAGAGTCTTTGTTTGTGCGCATGCGCGTGATGCAGCAAGAAGGTCTGTGGCAGCAACCCGGGCAGCCGGGCGTTTCGTTGACACCATGAGCACTCACCGCGTGGTGGTGGTGGGTGCGGGCATGGGCGGGCTGGTCAGTGCGCTGCAATTGGCCCACCAAGGCCTGGATGTGACCGTGGTCGAAGCGGGCCTCAGCCCGGGCGGCAAAGTCCACCAACGCCATGTGGGGGGCGCTGCCATTGACAGTGGCCCCACGGTGTTCACCATGCGCTGGGTCTTTGACCAGATTTTTGAATCGGTGGGCACGGCGCTGGAAAGCGAGCTGCAGATCAGCCCTCTGCCCATTTTGGCGCGGCATTTTTGGGAAGACGGCTCGCGCCTGGACCTGCACGCCGACCTGGCCCAGTCGATTGCGGCCGTGCGCGAATTCTCAAGCCCGGCCGAGGCCGACCGATTTGCTGGTTTTTGCGCCACGGCCAAGCGCGTTTACGAGGCGCTTGAAGGCCCTTTCATCCGCTCCACCGCCCCCACGCTGATGGGCATGCCCTCGCGCTTGGGCGCCCGGGGCCTGGGCGTGCTCACCGAGCTGGGGCCTTTTCGCAGCCTGTGGCACAGCCTGGGGCAGCACTTCAAAGACCCTCGCTTGCAGCAGCTCTTTGGCCGCTACGCGACCTACTGTGGTTCTTCGCCCTGGCAGGCGCCTGCCACGCTGATGCTGATTGCCCAGGTCGAGCTCAATGGCGTGTGGTCTGTGCACGGCGGCATGCATGCGCTGGCGCAATGTCTTGAGCGGCTGGCGCAAGCGCGCGGCGCCGTCTTCCAGTACGGCCAAGCCTGCCAAGACATTGTGGTGCGCGGCCAGCAGGTGTGCGGCGTGCGCTTGGCCAATGGCCAAGAGTTGCCTGCTGACAGCGTGGTCTTCAATGGCGACGTGGCGGCCTTGCGGCAGGGCTTGCTCGGCCCCCAGGCCCGTGCGGCCGCAGCCCGCAAAGCCAGCCCGCGCTCGCTGTCGGCCGTCACTTGGTCCATGCACACACCCACCCAAGGCGTGGCGCTGGACCGGCACAACGTGTTTTTCACCAGCGATTACGCCAGCGAATTCAAAGATATTTTTGCGGACCAGCGCCTGCCTAGACGGCCCACGGTCTACATCTGCGCCCAAGACCGGGGGGCAGGCACCAGCGTGGCCGCGGGCCAGCCTGAGCGCCTGCTGTGCCTGGTCAATGCCCCGGCAGTGGGCGACGGCTCCACCCTCACCTCACAAGCCCTGGACCTATGCGAGCAAACAAGCTTTTCAATGGTGGCCCGCTGCGGCCTGAAGTTGTCTTTGCAGCCGCAGTCGCACCTGCGCACCGACCCTCGGGACTTTCACCAGCGCTTTCCAGCCACGGGGGGGGCGCTGTATGGTCAAGCGACCCACGGTTGGATGTCGGCCTTCGAGCGACCGGGCGCGAGCACACCGGTGCAGGGCCTGTTTCTGGCGGGGGGCAGCGTGCACCCGGGGCCGGGGGTGCCCATGGCGGCCATGTCGGGGCAGCAGGCGGCCGCGGCCCTGCTGGCCAGCCCCGCTTTGACCAAGCGGTCCCCTCGGGCGGCTACCTCTGGTGGTACGTCGATGCGCTGAGCGACGACGGCCAGTGGGGCCTGTCCCTCATTGCCTTTGTGGGCAGCGTGTTTTCGCCCTATTACGCCTGGGCCTTGCGCGGCGGTCAGGCCGTGAACCCGGACAACCATTGCGCGCTCAATGTGGCGCTGTACAGCCGCTCGGCCCGCCGCTGGTCCATGACCGAGCGCGGTGCCCGCCATTGCCACAGGGATGAAACGCAATTCACCATAGGCCCCAGCCAGCTGCGCTGGGACGGTCAGGCCCTGGTGATAGACATCGACGAAGTCGCCCTGCCCCTGCCCCGCCGCATTCGCGGGACCATCAAGGTCCACCCCCAGCAGCTGTTCAACTTCAGCACGGCGCTGCACCCCAGCGGGCTGCACCGCTGGGGTCCGCTGGCGCCCAGCGCCCGCATTGAGGTGGACCTGCAGCAACCGGGCCAGCGCTGGAGCGGCCAGGCCTACCTGGACTCCAACGAGGGCGACGAGCCCATGGCCGGCGCCTGCACCGAATGGGACTGGTCACGCACCCCCCTGCCCGACGGCAGCACCGCCGTGCTTTACGACGTGGACCCCGGCCGACCACAAGCACGCCTGTTGGCCCTGCGATTTTTCAAGGACGGCCGCATAGAACCCTTTGAGGCCCCTGACCATCAGCACTTGCCCCCAACCGCCTGGCGCATCCACAGGCGCATGCGCAGCGAAGGCCCAGTGAGCATGGTCCAGCAATTGGAAGACACACCGTTTTACCAACGCGCGGTGCTCAAAAGCCGGCTGCTGGGCCAAGAAGTGGAGAGCTTTCACGAAACCCTGAACGTGCCCCGGCTGGTCTCGCCGGTGGTGCAGGCCATGCTGCCTTGGCGCATGCCCAGGCGGGGGTGAGTCGGCTGTGACCGGACAGCGGCGTTTTGCTCAGCGCGCCAGATGGTGCTGGCTGAATCCACCGTCAACGGTCAGGCTGGTCCCCGAGATGTAAGACGCGGCAGGGCTGGCCAAAAACACAATGGCCTTGGCGACCTCGTCGGCCTGGGCCATGCGGCCAAACGGCAGGTGGGTGGTGAGCTCTGGCCAGCGCTGAGCATCGCCCAACTGCTCGAGCGCGCGCTGCTGCCAGCGCGTGATTTGGCGGTCTGTGGCCACCAGCCCCGGATGCACACCCACCACCCGAACGCCGTGTTCAGGTGAGGCGGCCCCCAGCGCACGGGTGAAAGCGTCCAGCGCGGCGTTGCCAGCCGTCCCGGCGATGTAGCTGGGCACCACCATCTCGCCTCCAGAGATGCCAATGACGTTGACCATCACGCCCGAGCGGCGCTCTGTCATGCGGGCGTACAGCAGGCGGCTCAAGTCTATGGTGCCGTAGACCTTCAAGTCCCATGCGGTGCGCCAAGCTTGTGCATCCATCTGCGCCAAGCTGCCATGGGCCATGTCACCGGCGTTGTTGACCAGCACATCAACCTCGTGCCCCCACAGGCGGTCGAGTTGTTCAACGCTGCCAGGCTCGCGCAAATCCAGGGCCAAGGCTTGTACATCCACGCCGTAGCGGGCAGCCAAATGCGCCACGGTGGCGTCCAAGAGGGCACGGTGGCGCGCGACCAAGCGAAGGCGACAGCCTTCTGCTGCAAAGCATTCGGCCGCAGCCCGTCCAATGCCCCGCGAGGCACCGGTGATCAGCACGCATTTGTGGCTCAGTCCGAGTTCCATGGCCTAGGTTCCTGGGTTGGCACGGCTGTCCCCTGTGGACGAGGGCCGATGGGATTCATTTGAAAGTAGCACAATCGCTTGAGCATGTTTAACCCGCCAAGGATGGCTTTTGATGAATGAAACCGACAGCGCTCACAGCAGCTTGCTGCGCAGCGTGCGCGTGCTGTTTGGCTTGGCAGAGTCGGGCCAGGCCACCACGGTCACCCGTTTGGCGCAGGCCCTGGATTTGCCGGTGAGCACCACCCACCGCATTTTGAACGTGCTGCGTCAAGCGGGCTACGTGGTGCAGCACGAGGACACCGGCAGTTACGGGCCGGGCATGGATTTTTTGCGCATTTGCACCATGCTGGCCGCGTCCAGCCCGTTCACGGCCAGTGTGCAGGCGGTGCTCAACGGCTTGGTCGAGCGCAGCGGCGAATCGGCTTTTTACGGCGCCTACCTCAAAGAAACAGGCCGCATGCGCTTTGTCTCTATGCTGCAGTCTCACCATGCCATCCAGTATGTGCTGCGCGGTAATACCACTTACTCTTTGCTGTGGGGTGCGTCGGGCCGGGCCATGGCCGCCAGCTTGCCTGAGGACCAGGTGCGCGAGATCTATGAGCGAGAAAAAGACAGCGCCGAGGGTGCGCAAGCCTTGCCAGACTGGCCCACATTTTGGGCCCTCTTGAGCGAGATTCGCCAAGCCGGGCATGCGCTGTCCGATGGTCAGCGCCATGAGGGCTCGCACGCCATTGCAGCGCCTGTGATTGGCGCCAATGGCACCTTGTTGGGCTGCGTGGGTCTGGCCATGCCAGATTCGCGCCGCCAGCCGCTGAAAACACAAGAGGCCGTGGTCTTGGTGAGGGCAGCGGCGACACAGCTGTCCATGGCCGGGCGCTTTTCGCAGTGAATGCCCCACAGCCTCAGTTTTTGATGCCTGCGTCCTTGATCACCTTGGTCCATGTCCGCAGGTCTGAGCGCATGAGGGCGGCAAATTCACTCGGGTTGTTGCCCACCACCTCCGCGCCCATGGCCTTCATGCGGGCGGCCACCTCTGGGGATTTGAGCGCGTCAACCACTTGTTTGTGCAAAAAAGCCACCACCTCAGGGGGCGTGCCTTTGGGCGTGCCCAGGCCAAACCAGTTGGCCACCGTCATGGCAATGCCGGCCTCGCGCAGCGTGGGCACGTTGGGCAGCAAGGCCGAGCGGCTCTCGGAGGTGACAGCGATCACGCGCAAGCGCTCGTTGCCCATTTGACCGGTGATGGTCGGCATGGCCACAAAGGTCCAGTCCACGTTGTTGCCCAAGACGGCGTTGAGCGCCTCGCTGGCGCCCCGGTAAGGGATGTGCGTCATTTGCACGCCGGTGGTGGCCAGCAGTTGCGAGGTGAACACATGGTGCAAGGTGCCCAAGCCGGGGGTGCCAAAACTCACCGCCTCGGGCTTGTCCTTGGCGGCACGGATCAGGTCTTCAGCGCCCTTGTAATTTTTGCTGGGGTTGACCGCCAGCGCAAAAGCGGCGCGGGCGTACATGCTCACGGGCACCAGGTCGGTCTCTATGTTCCAGTCCACACGCTCGCCATACAAGCCGGGGAACATGGTGTAGGAGGAATCCATGGCCACCAAGGTATAGCCATCGCCAACCGACTTGGCACCCGCCCCGTAGCCAATCATGCCGCCGGCACCGGTGCGGTTTTCCACCACAAAGCTTTGGCTGGTTTGCTTGGTCAGCTCGCTGGCGATCAGGCGGGCCAAGATGTCACCGGTCCCACCGGCAGCGTAGGGAACGATGATTTTGACGGGCTTGGCCGGGTAGCTTTGCGCCATCGCCGCGCCTGAGGTCAGCGCAGCCAGGGCCAAGCACAGCATGTTGAAAATTTTCATGTCGGTCTCCAGTGGGATGGGGTGGGATGTGTGAAATAAGAATGTCCGCAGCCGCAGTGGCTCACGCCGCTTGGCCTTGCATGTGCCGCACCAAGGCTTGCAGCGTCTGCGGCTCACCGAGCCCCAGCACCAAGTTGGCCAACTCGTCGAGCCGCTCTTGCCCGCCCTCGATGGCACCCGAGCAGGCTTGCAGCCGGTGGCGCAGTTGATCGAAGTTCCAGACCATGTGCGCGTAGGGGTAGCTGTCCTGCAGCACCTGGCCGTTGTGCAACTCAATGGCCATGGCTGGTGAGAACATGGCCCGCAGTGGCTCTGGCACCAGCTTGATGCGCGCCATGAAAGAGCGCGCCTGGGCTTCTTTGTCGGGGTCGCTCTCGGGAGCGCCCGGTGGCAGGCCATTGGCCACCGGAAAGCTCCCCACCACGGCGGTGCGTGCGGCAAAGTAGTGCGTCGAGTCCCACACCCGCGGCTGCTGCCAGTCTTGATGGCGTGCAAACGCGGGGCTGGGGTAAACAGTCTCTATGGCGTTCATGTGGATGCGCACCTGTGCCATGTCCTGGGCCTGCAGGCCGTGGCGCTGGCGCATCTGTGCCATCAGCTCAATGACCGGCTGGTTGTAGCCCGGGCAAGGGTAGAGGCGGAACATGAAGTCCAGCATCTTGTAGTGCTGGCCCAAACCCTGCGTGATGCTGGCCATGTCCACCTGCTTGCTGCCGTTAAAGCTGTGGCTGAGCTCACCGGTGTGGCTGCCCGTGAAGGCGTTGTAAAAACCAGCCCGTCCTTCGAGGGTGCTTTCCGCGCCTTTGATGTGACCCGCTCTGGCCATCATGGCGGCAAAGACCCCATTGCGTGCGGCCTGTGGCTCGTGGATCAGCAACTCGTTGGTGCCCACGCGCGGCCCTTCATTGAGCCCGCTGGCAAAGTGGCTGGCCAGCGAAATGGTGGTGACCAGGCCGTCCTCGCCCAAGCCCATGAGCTTGCCGCAACTCAGGGCCGCGCCCAAGGTGGCAAAAATCGGGCTGGGCCTGAAACCTCGGGCGGCGGTGCTGGGGATAAAGTCATCGCAAAGCCGGCACACCAACTCATAGCCCACCACCAAGGCCAGCAGCAGCTCATGGCCGCTGCGGCCCTCGAGTTCAGCCTGCGCCAGCGCCGCCGGGACCAGCACGGGTCCGGGATGCGTGAGCATGCGGTAGGAGTCGAAAAGAAAGGACGCGTGAATCCATTCCGAGTTGGCAAAGGCCGCGCCAATGCGGCTGGCCCTTTGCGTGGTGTGAAACACCGCCGCACCATCTGGGCGGCCTTCCTCGTGCAAAGTGCCATGCACCAGCGCCTGGGCTGAGCGTGAGTTGGCACCCAGCAGCCCGCCGGTCAGCGCATGCAGCAACAAAGCCCTGGCCTTGTCTTGCACCTCAGCGGGCAAATCCTCATAGCGCAAGGTGGCTGCCCAACGGGCAAATTGACGGCTGATGGAGATGGGTTCAGTCATGGCGGACGCAGGCACAAAGCTCATGGAAAACTCACACACAGTGGCTGCACAGGGGCCAGGTCTGCGGCGCCAGGGCTTTTATTCCATTCAGTGGAATAAATTACCAATGGCAGGAAGAAGTGATTCTAAGCATGCGTTTGGACGCGTCAAGCACAGACTTGGCCTGTTTGCCGCCTCGGCCTTTTGAACGGGCGAACACCCTGGGTGTGCACCCGGCCATGGACTGCCGGCATGCCAAGAGAACGGGCTGGGCTTGCCGCCTTGAGGATCACCCAGGAGCGCAAGGTGGAGGTCCAGCCCGCCGGTGGACCGCGGACTGTGGTCTGAACCCAGACGCACCAAGGGGCGATGGGGAACTTCAGCGCAAGCCGTTGGACATCCAGTTCGGGTGGTCACGCTCACGGCGGAGTTGCTCTTGGCGCTCGAACAAATCAATCATCCAGCCGGCACGCTGGGCCAAGGGACGCTTGGCAGGCGAGGCCTGCGCCTGGGCCGTGCGCGCACCATCCGCGTTGAGCAGTCCAGCCGCATGCGCGCAATGCGCTACCAAGTAGGCCGTGGCGGGCAAAGAGGGCACGTGCTGGGGCTCAGGTCTGATCCAGCGCGCTTGCACGCAAGCGCGGGCCAGCAACCAGGCCTTGCGCGAGCCCGCCACCACCGCACGCCTGGCCACCGGGTCCATGCCATCGCGCCGCAGTTGCTGGCCAATTTCGGCATAAATCAGGCGCGCGGCCATGATGGCTGGGCGGCAATCGGCGGGCAAGGCGGCAATGCCCTGGCTGGCCTGTTGGTACAGCCGGTCGGCTTCTTGCAGCAGGCGCTCGACCACGCTTTGCAGCGCGGGGCTGCATTGGGGCTGGGTCAGCCAAGCCATGGGCTCAATGCCGACTTGCCGCAGCCAGTCCCCAGGCAGGTAGACGCGGGCCAAGCGGGCGTCGGCACCCACATCGCGGGCAATGTTGGTCAGTTGCATGGCCACGCCCAGCTCGCAGGCTCTGGCCAGGGCCTCGGGGCTGCGCACGCCCATGAGCCAGCACATCATGGCGCCCACACTGCCAGCCACGCGGGCGGCATACGCCTGCACCTCGTCCAGGGTGTTGTAGCGGCGCTCCTGGGCGTCCCAGGCAAAGCCTTCGAGCAAGGCGTCCAGCAAGGGGCGAGGCAGTTGGTGCATTTGCACCACGGCAGCCAGCGCGCGGTCTTCGACCAGGTCTTGCGGTTGGCCCGCGTAGATGGCGTCCAGCCGCGCGGTCAGCAGGCCCAAGCTGTCGGTGCTGCCATCGCCTTCATCGACCAGGTCGTCGGCCACGCGGCAAAACGCATACAGCGCAATGCTGGCATCGCGCACGCGCGCAGGCAGCAGGCGGCTGGCGGCAAAAAAGGTTTTGGAGCCACCGCGCATCAGGTGCACGCATGAACGCAGGTCTTGCGCCGGGCTGGCGGCGTCGGCAAAGGAGAAAACCACGGAGGAGTCAGGGGCAAGCTGCATAAGGTTTGGCTCGCTGTGGCGTCAAGCCTGAAGGGCCTGGGTCTGCATGAATTCAGCGGCGCTGGGCACCACGGAGTCCAGTGCCTTGGCCGACATCAACACCCCGGGAACGCCCGCACCAGGGTGGGTGCTGGCGCCCACCATGTACAGGTGCTCAACGTCCTCGCTGCGGTTGTGCGGCCGGAACCATGCGCTTTGCAGCAGCAAGGGCTCCAGGCCAAAAGCCGCGCCCTTGTAGGACAAGAGGCGGTCGTGAAAGTCTTGCGGGGTGGTCACAAAAGAGGTGGTCAATTCGGCCTCAAAGCCGGGCAGCACGGTGCGGTCCAGCGCCTCGGCCATGGCGAGGCGGTAGGGCTCGGCCTGCGTGGCCCAGTCGGTGCCGCTGTCCAAATGCGGCACGGGTGCCAGCACGTAAAAAGTGTCGCAACCGGGTGGCGCCATGCTGGCGTCGGTGGCAGTGGGCCGGTGCAAATACATGCTGAAGTCAGACGCGAGTTTGTGCTTGGTGAAGATGTCATCGAGCAAGCCTTGGTAGCGCGGACCCAAGAGCATCATGTGGTGCGGCACGTCTTTGTACTGGCGGCGGGTGCCAAAGTACCAGACAAACAAGCTCATGGAGTAGCGCCCCTTGGAGATGCGCTTGTCGGTCCAGTGGCGGCGGTGCTCAGGCGCAATCAGGTTGCGGTAGGTCCAGGCGGTGTCGGCGTTGGAGACCACGATGTCGGCCGCCAAGAGCTCTCCCGAGGCCAGGGTGACACCGGTGGCACGGCCGCCTTCCACCTCGATGCGCCGCACCTCGGCATTGCAGCGCAGGCTGCCGCCCAACCCTTCAAGCAGCCCCACCAAACCCTTGACCAGGCTGCCGGTGCCGCCTTCGGCCCAGTGCACGCCCCATTGGCGCTCCAGCGCGTTGATGAGGCTGTAGACGCAGGTCACAGAAAACGGGTTGCCGCCAATGAGCAGGCTTTGCAAACTCATGGCCATGCGCAGCTTGGGGTGTTTGATGTGCGCCGCCACCATGGTGTGCAGGCTGCGCCAGCCACGCATGCGCACAATGGCGGGCGCTGCTTTGAGCAAGTCGCCCACGGTGTCAAAGGCCTTGTCGCCCAGGGCCTCAAAGCCCAGGCGGTAGCAGTGATCGGCCTCGGCCATGAAGCGTTTGTAGCCGGCCACGTCGCTGGGGCTGATGCGGGCCACCTCGGCCAGCATGCGTTCGGGGTCACCACTGTAGTCAAAGTGGTCGCCGTCGTCGTAGCGGATGCGGTAGAACGGGTCCATGACCTTGAGCTTGACCTCGTCAGCCATGCGTTTGCCGGCCAGGCTCCACAGCTCTTCAAAGAGGTAAGGCACGGTGATGATGGTGGGGCCTGCGTCAAACACATGGCCTTGGCTGTGGTGCACATAGGCGCGGCCGCCGGGCGCATCCAGCTTTTCAAGCACGGTGACACGCCAGCCTTTGGCCTGCAGGCGCACGGCAGCTGCCAGCCCGCCAAAGCCGCTGCCAATGACAATGGCATGAGGTGGTTCGTCGAAGCTGGACAGCAACTCGCGTTGCTCTAAAGAGGTGATGGCATTCATGCTTGATCTGGCTTGGCAGCCACGGAAGAGACCGGCAAGATGGCCGCAGTCGGGACTTCACCGCGCGACATGGCCCAGCCCCACAGGCGCTGCATGGGCACGGGAAAAACCATGAGCACATGCTCGACGATGGCCAGCCCCAGCAAAGCCGCCAGCAAAGTCCAGCCGGTGGTGGTGGCCACCATGCCTATATGCGCTTGCCAGATCATCCAGCCCCAGGCCAGACAAGCCAGGCCCATGCTGAGGTAGAAAAAACCACTGACCGGGCCGCGTTTGAAATAGCTGCCCAAGTAGGCCAGGTGGCGCGGCAGGTACTGGTCGCCCACCTCGGGCACGCCCAGAAAGAGATTCATCTTGGCCGTGAAACGCATGCACCACAGCAGCGCGAAGGTGCACAAAGCCACGTGGTTGGGCTGGCCGTTTTGCAGCCAAAGCAGCAGCACAAAGTTGGCCAGCAGGGCCAGCTCATGGTGCAACAACACCTGCAGGGCCTGAACAAAGCGCGGCCACCCACGCGCACCGAGACTCAGGGCATGGCGCCGGGGACCGGTCACACGGCCGGTGAGAAACGCCAGTTCGTGCCAGCTCCACATCAAGATCACGCTGGCAAAGCCCAGGTAGGCGCGGTCTGGGGAGGCCGCGTCCATGCTGGTGTGGGCGCCCCACAGTCCCATGAAGAACAGAAGAGAGAAAACCGGCAGGCTCCAGCGAAAGCTGGCCACGGGCAAGCGCACCAGCCAGAGGATGACGCCCGTGCCCAGCCACCAGCACAGCAGCGCAAACAGCACGGCTGCCGGAATGCTGGTGGAGAACTCAATCATCCTGGACTGCCGGTGGGGTGGAACATGTCAGGCACAAAGGCTTTACCAGACCGGCTCGCAGCGCACTGTGGCTGGCAAGGCCTGCGTCTTGACCGGCACCAGAAAGAGGCGGCCAAAGGTCAGCGCGGCCTGCGCGGCATAAGCTGCGCTCTTGAGCTTGCCCCAGAGGCCGCCCTGGGCCTTGGCCAGGTCGTTTTTCTGGGACAGCTGCAGCAGGCGCTGGAGGCAGGCCTGGAAGACGGGGCTGTCAATGTCGACCTCCACCGGGAACACCTGCCGGCAGATCTGGGACGTGATGCGAAACACCTCGTAGTCATAGGTGTTGGAGTCCAGGCCCATGGCCTGGTGCAGCAGCGGCCGGGTGTGGTCGCGCACATACATGGTGGCGTACACCGCCAGGATGAAAAAGCGTATCCACAGTTTGTTGGCGCCCCGCAGCAGTTCGGGTTGCGCGCGCATGATGAGCGCAAAAGACTCGCCATGGCGGAATTCGTCGTTGCACCAGCGCTCGAACCAGCGAAAGATGGGGTGAAAACGCTTGTCGGGGTGGCGCTCGAGTTGCCGGTAGATGGTGATGTAGCGCGCGTAGCCGATTTTCTCGGACAGGTAGGTCGCGTAAAAGATGTACTTGGGCTTGAAGTAAGTGTAGGACTTGGTGCGCTTCAAGCTGCCCAGGTCTATGCCCAAGTTGAAATCCTTGAGCGACTGGTTGATGAAACCGGCATGCCGCGATTCATCGCGGGCCATGTAGGTCATCAGTTGCTTGATGTCGGGGTTGGAGATGTTCTTGCGGATCTCGTTGTAGAGGATGCAGCCAGAGAACTCGGAGGTCAGGGAGCTGACGAGAAAGTCCAGAAACTCTTGGCGCATCTCCGGCGAGAGCTGCGGCATGAGGGTGCGCACCTCTTCTGCAAAGCTCGCATCGCGCTGGAAGTGGTCGTGGTTGTTGTCGCCCTCGTACTCCTTCATCATGGCGTCCCATTCGGCGCGCACGGATGACACATCCAAGCGGTCCATGGCGGCGAAGTCGGTGGTGTAAAAACGTGGCGACAAGACGGTGTTGGTCTTGGCCTTGGCAATCGCATCTTCCGAGCTCTCAATGCGGTCCATCAGGTGGGCCAAGGGATCGTGGTCCAGGGTGCTGGTGTGATTGCTCATGATTTTCCTTGGGTGACAGGCGTCACAAATGTAGCCGGTGCGGCTGGGCTGGCCGATTGAAGGCGAGAGAAGTTGGCCGCATTGGTGGGGCCAAAGGATTCAAGGTTCAGGCGCATGCCAGTGGCCGGGTCGCGCAAGGTGATGCGGCCATTGGTGTGGCCCATCAATTCAAAGGGCTGCTCGGGTCCCAAACCAGAGCGCCTGCGTTCGCGTGCCAGCGAGCGCAGGGCACCGCGCACAAAGCCTTGCTCACCTTGAAAATGAGCCACCTCCAGGCCGCTGGCGGCGTCGAGCACCGCGATGTCGCCGTTGGCTCGGTCTGCAAAGTGCAGGCTGCGTTGCCACTGCACCGGGCCGGCTTGGTCACTCAGGGGCTCGCCAGCAAAGCGCTGCCAGGCCGTGCCCAAGACGGCACAGACCACGGCCAGGCCCAGCAGCCAGGCCATCCACGGACGGGTGCCCGGCAGGCCGGGCGCCACCGACATGCGGCTGGCCTCAGACAAAGTGGTGTGCGGTGTGCGTGACATGCTCAGACGGTGGCAGGGTGGTGTGGAGCCACCGAGGTGGGGGTGGAGGTCGTGTCGGCCGCATTCGTGGCCAAGTTCACGCCGGGATTGGCCTCTTTCCAGGTGCGCACAATCAGCGCGCCCAGCGCGTGTGCGCCTGGCACGCAGCGCAGCGTGGGTTCCGGCCGGCGCAGCGCCCAAGGGCGGGCATGCGGCCACAGGTGAGCCCAGGCAATGCGGTCAGAGCCCTTCAAGGCCAGGGCAATGTCGCCACAGTCGGCACCTTGGGCTTTGAAGGACGCACCGGCAATCTGGCGCAGCGGTAAATTGAAGGTGAGCGTCAGCACAATGCCCACGCGCATGACCACGCGGCGGTTGGTCAGGGTATAGAGCGTGGTGCTGGCAGAGAACCAGGCTGTCAGCGCCAGCAGCCCCAAGGCCAAGCTGGCCAGGCCAGCGCTCAGCGCCAGCGAGGCCACCAGCGCTTGGCCATCGGCCTGCAAAAAGGCGGCCTGCACGGCCAGCATGCCTGCAAAGTAAAACGCCAGCTTCCTCACATGCAGGGCATGCACGGCCAACTGCCACCAATCGGGCGCGCCCTGCCAGAGAATGTGCTCGTTGGCAGGCAGCTTTTCGGGCAGCCCGGGGGCGGCCTCGAACTCGTGCTCGTGCTGCACCGTCACAACAGCGGCTCCTGGCGGCCAGGGGTGGCGTACAACATGCCCGCGCCGTAGTAGGCCATGATTTTTTCTTCTTCCAGCAGCGTGACCTGCTCTGGGTGACGCAAGGCCGGCACTTGCGCAAACTGCGAGGCCAACACCGCCTTGACGCGCACCGCGGCTTTGCTCACGTAAGCAAAGTTAAAGGGCAGCAGCACGGATTTGCCGTTGGGCAAGGCCACCTCGAGGTAGCGGAACAAAATTTCAGCCTGGTCTATCCAGAGGTCGGCCACGGTGCCGGCCAGCTCCCCATCAGCGCCCAAGACAGGCAGACCACGCGGGTCTATGTCCTTCATGTGCACGCCGTGCTCAGGCGTGACGCGCAAAGGAACGATCTTGACGCCACCGTGGTGCAGCATGTCAGGCTCGTCGGCGCGCCTGGACCAAGCGCCTGGACCGACCCCGGCGAGCAGCGGGTTGCCCACCGGCTCGAGCGGCGCGCCATTCCATCTGTGCGAGGGCTGGGCTGAGAAATCAGCATCGTCGCGGCGCAGGTCGGGGCTGAGCATCTCGCGGCCATCGGCCATTTTGTAGGCCTTGGGTTCGGGCACAGGGGGCCAGCCTTCGATCTTTGGACCGTTTTCACGGCCAGAGTCCATGGGGTAGCCCTCGCGGTGGTTTTCTCGCAAGAGGTAGTAAATCAGACCCGCAAAAAAGGCCCAAAAAAGGTACAGCACGAGCTGAGCCACATCGACGTATTGGGTGATAGCGCCAGTTTCCATAAAACTTCTCCTTCAGTCGGAACGGGAATGGGTGAACTCAGCCCGGCAGTTCGGCCAGGCCAAGGGGTTGGTGGGAAGGGACTCGCGATGTGCTGCGGCGCACCAGCGGCCCCAGAGCAATCAGCACCACGAAGAGCAGGTAAATTTCCAGGTGAAAGACAAAGCTGTAACCGGTGGCGGGTGTATTGAGGACCGGTCCCAGCCAGCCGGACTGGGCCAAGTGGCTCACCAGGTCGCGCAGCACGCCGCCAGCAGCCATGGCCAGACCCGCAGCCGTGGCCTGCACCGCACCCCAGGCGCCCAGCACCATGCCGGTGAGTTCGCGCTCGGGCAGTTCCATGGCGCTGAGCAACATGCCCACCGAAAACAGCCCGCCCGAAAATCCAATCAGCGCCGCACCACAGCGAAACAAATTGGCCGACTCCAGCGGCGCCGAGAAAATCACGCAGGCAAAAGCCGGCAGGCCCAAGAGCGCGCCCAAGGCGGCCAGGCGGCAGCTGTCCAGGCCACGCGAGACCGCACCGGCCGACAAGATAAAGGCCAGCAGCGCGCCGCCTGCACTCAGCGCAGTGAGCGAGCTGGTCAGGCCCACGCCCAAATGCAGCACCTCGCCGCCAAAGGGCTCAAGCACGATGTCTTGCATGCTGAATGCCGCCGTACCCAGGCCCACCGTCCACAAAAAGCGCCGCATTTTGGGAATTTGCATCAGCCGCGCCCAATTGTGTGAAAAGCCGTTCGGCTCACGCGCACCGCGCCGGGCGCCGCGGGCTTCTTGCTTCCACAAAGAGGTGATGTTGAGCACCGCCACCAGCACTGCAGCGCCCTGCACCACCTGCACCAGGCGCGTGGGGCTGAAGTCGGCCAGCAGCCAGCCCAGCAGCCCACTGCCCAGCACCAAACCGACCAGCATGGCGCTGTAGAGCATGGCCACCACACGCGGGCGTTTGTCTTGCGGCGCCACATCGCTGGCCAGGGCCATGCCGGCGGTCTGCGTCACTTGCATGCCTGCGCCCACCAGCAAAAACGCCAGCGCCGCGCCTGTGCGACCGACCCAGACCGTGCCCTCGGGCGGGTCCGACAGCAGCAACAAGGCAAAAGGCATGATGGCCAGGCCGGCAAACATCAGCAAGTTGCCCATCCACAAATAAGGCAGGCGCTTGAGGCCCAAGGCCGAAGGATGGGTGTCGCTGCGGTAGCCAATAAAGGCGCGCAGCGGCGCAAACACCAGCGGCAGCGCCACCGACAGGGCCACCCACCAGGCCGGCACGCCCAGCTCCACAATCATCACGCGGTTCAAGGTACCGACCAGCAAAGCCATGGCCATGCCAATGGCCACCTGGAACAAGGACAAGCGCAGCAAGCGGTCCAGCGGCAGCTCGTGCGAGGCCGCATCGGCAAAGGGCACGTAGCGCGCCGCCAGCGCCGCCAGCCTCGCCGTGACCGATGCAGGTAATTTGATCAACGCTGCCACTCCCACGCCTGCGAGGTGTAAAAGCCGCTGACGATGCGCTGTGTGCGGCCTTCTTGCCAGCCCTTGGGGCCAATGCCGTTGCGCAAGCCCTGGCGCAGCACGGGCTCAGACACCGGCGTCAATGAAGGCGAGCGGTCGCTGCGCGGGAAAAACCGGCCCATGCCATGCATGGCCGCAAGCAATGGTGTGCGCGGCGCAAAAGTGAACAGCACCGAACTGCGGGTGCGCTCGGCCAGACGCTCGACGGCCTGGACCATGTCTGGCGTGTCGTAATGAATCAAGGAATCCATGCCCACCACATGATCGAAATGCCCCAGCGCGGCATCGAGCATGTCGCCCGATCGAAAATCAATGTGCCCGCCTTGGGCGCCTATGTTCGTGCTGGCCAATTGCTCGGCGTGCCGCTCGGCCGCCAGTTTGACCAAGGTCGGCGACAAATCGATCGCCAGCACCTGGGCGCCGCGGGCCATGGCTTCGGCCGCCAGGGCGCCGGTGCCGCATCCGGCATCCAAGAGACGCAGGCCGCGCATGTCGGTCGGCAACCAAGACAGCAAGGTGGCACGCATCTGGTCGCGCCCAGCGCGCACGCTGGTGCGGATGCGGCCCAGCGGTGCGTTGGAGGTCAAGCGCTCCCAGGCTTTGGCCGCAGTGCGGTCAAAATAATTTTCAATTTCGCCGCGTCGTTGCAGGTACCCGGTGCTGTTCATGGCGGTGTCTCTCAATCGAACCCAAGGAGGTCAAAAATATCGCGGTCCTTCATGGGAATGGCCGCCAGTGGTTCGGTGCCCAGCCACAGCGAGGCGGCCAGCCGCATGTATTCCTTTTTGACGGCGTCCAGCTCTGGCGAGTCTTCCATCTCAAAGAGCGTGGATTTTTTCAAGCGGCTGCGGCGAATCACATCCAGGTCAGGAAAGTGCGCAGCCAGCTTCAAGCCAATTTGGTTGTTGTACTTGTCGATCTGGTCGGTCGCGGCGCTGCGGTTGGCAATCACACCACCCAAGCGCACGTTGTAGTTCTTGGCCTTGGCACCAATGGCTTGCACGATGCGGTTCATGGCAAAGATGGAGTCAAAGTCATTGGCCGTGACGATGAGCGCACGGTCCGCGTGCTGCAAGGGCGCGGCAAAACCACCACACACCACGTCGCCCAGCACATCGAAAATCACCACATCGGTGTCTTCGAGCAGGTGGTGCTCTTTGAGGAGTTTGACCGTTTGGCCGACCACGTAGCCGCCGCAGCCAGTGCCTGCAGGCGGCCCGCCAGCTTCAACGCACATCACGCCGTTGTAGCCGGGGAAGACAAAGTCTTCCACGCGCAACTCTTCAGCATGGAAGTCCACCGTCTCCAGCACGTCGATCACCGTCGGCAGCATTTTTTTGGTCAAGGTGAAGGTCGAATCGTGCTTGGGGTCGCAGCCAATTTGCAGCACCCGCTTGCCCATCAGCGAAAAGGCCGCTGAGAGGTTGGACGAGGTGGTGCTCTTGCCAATGCCGCCCTTGCCATAAATGGCAAAGACCTTGGCATTGCCAATTTTGACGCTGGGGTCGAGCTGCACTTGCAAGCTGCCCTCGCCGTCCAGGCGCGAGTTGCGCTTTACCGTGGGAAATGGCAGGGTTTCAACATTCATGCGTTAGCTCCTTCATAGACGCCTTCAAGCCGATCTTCTAGTTCATCACTGGCGTCTCGCAACGCCTGCAAAGTCTGTGCATCCGGTTGCCAGTAGTTGCGCTCGGATGCTTCGAGCAAACGGCTGGCCACGCGGGCCGATGCCGTGGGATTGAGTTTGGCCATGCGCTCGCGCATGGCCGGGTCCAGCATGAAGGTCTCGGACAGCTGCTTGTAGACCCAGGGCTGAACCTGCCCAGTGGTGGCCGACCAACCCATGGTGTTGGTCAGATGCACTTCAATTTGCCGCACGCCTTCGTAGCCATGCTCGAGCATGCCCTCGTACCATTTGGGGTTGAGCATGCGGGTGCGGGTTTCAAGCGCGACTTGTTCGTGCAAGGAGCGCACGGCGGCATTGCCCTTGGTTTGGTCGCCGATGTAAACCGGTGGTGTTTGACCGCCCTTGGCGACTTTGACCGCCTGGGTGATGCCGCCCAGGGTGTCAAAGTAGTTGTCTACCGTGGTCACACCGAGTTCGACCGAGTCGAGGTTTTGGTAAGTCAGCTGCACGTCGGCCAGCGCTGTATGCAGCAACGCGGTCTGCTGCACAGCGCGGCCGCTGCGGCCATAAGCAAAGCCTTTGCGGCGCTTGTAGGTGTCAGCCAATTCGCCTTCGTCACTCCAGCGGCTGCTTTCCACCAGGTTGTTGACGTTGGCGCCATATGCGCCTTCGGCGTTACCGAAGACCCGCAAGGAGGCAATTTCCATGGTGCAACCGTGCTCTAGCTGGTAGGCCAGTGAGTGCTTGCGAATCCAATTGAGCTCCAACGGCTCGTCGGCCGAGGCCGCCAAAAAAGCCGCTTCGGCCAGCAGCTTGATCTGCAAGGGCATGAGGTCGCGGAAGATGCCCGACAGCGTGATGACCACATCGATGCGCGGGCGGCCCAATTGGGCCAGCGGGATCAAGCTGGCACCGGCAATCCGGCCATAGCTGTCAAAGCGCGGCAAGGCACCCATCAGGGCCAGGGCCTGGGCGATGGGTGCGCCTTCGTTTTTCAGGTTGTCGCTGCCCCACAGCACCATGGCAATCGATTCGGGCAGCGGGTTGCCGTCGGCGCAGTGGCGATCCAAGAGCAGTTGCGCCTGGACCTGGCCGTCGCGAACCGCCATCGCGCTGGGAATGCGGAAGGGGTCAAAGCCGTGGATATTGCGCCCGGTGGGCAAGACAGCAGGTGTGCGCAAGATGTCGCCGCCAGGGGCTGGGCGAATGTAGCGGGCATCAAGGGCGCGCAACAGGGCCGGGACCTCGGCGTCCACCGCCAACAGCGCCTGCGGCACGACCAACTCATGCAGGGCGGCCAAACTGCTGTGATGGCGCGGCAGGCCAGCGGCCGCCAGCGCCCGCTCAGGCGTCAGGCCTTGGACCAAGGCTTGCACGGCAGCGCGCTCGATCTGCACGCCTTGGTGGGCCTCGGCCATGGCCAGCAGCATGTCCACCTGCTGCTCGGGGCTGGGCGCCCGGCCGGCCACATGCAGGCCGTGGGGAATCAAGGTGTATTCCAGCTCCAGCATTTGTTCGGACAGGCGCCGGACCTGCTGCTCCAAGGCCTCGCCCAGGGCCACCGTCCACACCGGCTCAGGCGCCACCAAGTCCAGCTCGGCCGCTTGCGCCTGAATCAGCGCGGCCAGTTCGGCCAGTTCGCTGTTGCCACGCTCCAGGCCGCGCCAGCGCTCCAGCGATGCCTTCAAGTCGTTCAGTCCTTTGTACAAACCAGCCTGGGCAATCGGCGGTGTGAGGTAGCTGATCAAGGTGGCGCCAGAGCGGCGTTTGGCTATGGCCCCTTCCGAGGGGTTGTTCGACGCGTACAAATACACATTGGGCAAGTCATCAATCAAACGGTCTGGCCAGCAGTTGCCGCCCATCCCGCTTTGCTTGCCGGGCATGAATTCCAGGGCGCCATGGGTGCCGAAATGCAGCACGGCATGGGCTTTGAAATCTTCGCGCAAATAGCGATAAAACGCAGAAAACGCATGCGTGGGCGCCAAGCCTTTTTCAAACAGCAGGCGCATCGGGTCGCCCTCGTAGCCAAAGGAAGGCTGCACGCTGATCAACACATTGCCCAACTGCTTGCCCAGCACAAAAATAGAGCTGCCATTGCTGAGCTGGCGACCGGGTGCCGGGCCCCATTGCGCTTCAATTTCTTTGAGCCAGCGTTCGCGCTTGACGTGTTCGTCGGTGCTGATCAGGGCATGGACATTGGCGTCAGCGCCGTATTGGATGGCATTGCCTTGCAACAGCGCATCGCGCAAGTCATCCACGCTCGCTGGGACTTCGACCTGGTAGCCCTGCGCCTGCATGGCCGTCAGGGTGTGCCACAGCGATTCGAACACCGAGAGGTAGGCGGCGCTGCCGATGTTGCCGGCATTGGGCGGGAAGTTGAACAACACAATGGCCACCTTGCGCTCGCGTCGCTCGCTGCGCTTTAAGGCCACCAGTTTGGCCACGCGCGCGGCCAGCATCAGGGCCCGCTCAGGGCAGGAATGCATGTCTTGCGCAGCATGGCTTTGGCCAAAGGTGCAGGCGTGATGGCAGCCGGTGCAAGTCACCCCGGCAGCGCCCGGGCGGCCGCCGAAAACAATGGGGCTGGTGCTGCCGTCCAGTTCAGGGATGGCGACCATGATGGTGCTCTCCACAGGCAGCAAGCCACGATCGGAGCCGCCCCACTGGTCCAGGGTCTGAAACTCCACCGGATGGGCCGCCACACAGGGCACGTCGAGCTTGGCCAGCACATCTTCGGCGGCCTTGGAATCGTTGTAGGCCGGGCCACCCACCAGCGAAAAGCCGCTGAGGCACACCACCGCATCCACGCAAACCTGCTCGTTTTTCATGAAGAAGGCGTCGATCGCCGGGCGCGAATCCAGGCCAGCGGCAAACGCTGGAATGACGCGCAGGCCACGCGCTTCCAGCGCTGCGATCACGCCGTCGTAGTGGGCCGCGTTGCCCGAGAGCAGATAGGAACGCAGCAACAACACGCCTACCGTTCCATGGACCACGCCGCCGGCGGGCAGCGGCAGCTCTTGTGGGTTTTCGCTGAAGCGACCGGGCATGCGGGGGTGATAGACACCGACTTCAGGGTAGTCCACCGGGGGCGCGACCTTGACGCTGCCGCGCAAGACCTTGCGCGCACCGTCGCTGCCGCGGTCAATGACGTGGCGCACCAGGTTGAGCACGTTGTCGTCAGAGCCGCCCATCCAGTACTGCAAGGTCAGAAAGTAGGAGCGCACATCTTGCGCTGTGCCGGGGATGAAACGCAGCATTTGCGGAATGCGCCGCAGCATCTTCATTTGTGCGGCGCCGCCCGTGGCCGACTTTTCTTTGCTGCCGCGCAGCTTTTTGAGCAAGGCCATGGGGCCGCTGGCGGGCTTGCCCATGTCGAACTGGCCCAAGCGCGTGAGCTGCACCACTTCGCTGGCACTGGCCATGCAAATCATGGCGTCGCAATGCAGGCGGCGCTGGCGCAAGTCGTCCAGGATGGGAAGAAAATGGTCCTCCAGAAACAGCATGCCAACCACGATGATGTCTGCGGTGGCGATATCGGCTTTGCAGCGTGCCAGCAGGGCCTCATTGCCGTCGTACTCCGAGGCGGCATACAGGCTCAGCGACAAGCCTGGGAACTCGCGGCCCAGGGTCCGGCGGGCGCGTTCGACCGAGCTGGCCAAATGCGTGTCCATGGTGACAATCACCACCTTGACCGGGGTGGTGGGGCGGACCGTTTTTGCCGTCTCAGGCAAAAAAGCTTTTAGCATCATAAAGTGTCTCCACCGTGATCACCGATATGCCGCGCCCGCTGGCAAAGCGTTCGGTGTTTCGGCGCGCTTTGCCACGCACGAAAAACGGTATTTTTTTCAGTTCTTTCTCGGCCACGGGGTCCCAGGTGCAAGCACTGACCGCAGGGGCTGGGACCGGGTCCAGGTTCTGTACAGCAGCCGGCAGCGGCTGGGCTGGCGCGGCATCGGCGGCGACCTGAGGACGCACGGCGCCGCCCAGGTGCGAGGGGGCAGCGTCTTCATGGAACTCAGCGTCGCCGCGGAACATGCCTATCAAATGCTCTTCCAGCCCCATCATCAATGGGTGCACCCAGGTGTCAAACAACACGTTGGCGCCTTCAAAGCCCATTTGCGGGGAGTAGCGGGCCGGGAAATCTTGCACATGCACGGGCGCTGAAATCACCGCACAAGGCACGCCCAGGCGCTTGGCCATGTGGCGCTCCATTTGCGTGCCCAGCACCAGTTCGGGCTGCAGCTCGGAGATGCGCTCTTCGACTTCCAGGTAGTCGTCGGTGATCAGCGCTTCCAGGCCATACAACTTGGCCGCTTCGCGCACCTCGCGCGCATGTTCGCGGCTGTAGGTGCCCATGCCAACAACCGTGAAACCCATTTCTGTGGCCGCCACCCGGGCGGCAGCCACCACATGGCTGGCATCGCCAAACACAAACACGCGCTTGCCGGTCAGGTAGGTCGAGTCCACCGACTTGGCATACCAATCGGCACGCGCCTGCGTCTGGGCCAGCAAGGCTTGGACATCAATACCGGCCAACTGGCCCACCTCGGCAATGAAGTCACGCGTGGCGTGCACGCCTATGGGCACAGTGCGGGTGGACGGCTGTCGGTATTGGCGCTGCAGCCACTGCGCGGCCACCGAGCCAATTTCAGGGTAGAGCACCACATTGAAGTCGGCCTCATGCAAGCGGGCCAAGTCGGCCGGCGAAGCGCCCAGGGGCGCGACCACGTTGATGGCCACGCCAATTTTCTCAAGCAGGGCGCTGATTTCCTGAAGGTCATCGCGGTGCCTAAAACCCAGCGCCGTGGGACCCAAAATATTGCAGCTCGGCCGGCTGCCCGCTGGCCGCGCCGGGCGCGCTTCAGCCAGAGCCGGGGCGCCAGCAAGGTGGCGCACCATTTGGTAGAAGGTTTCTGAAGCGCCCCAGTTTTCCTTGCGCTGGTAAGACGGCAGCTCCAGCGCCACCACGGGCACCGGCAGGTCCAGCGCCTTGCACAAGCCGCCCGGGTCGTCTTGAATGAGCTCAGCCGTGCAAGATGCGCCCACCATCATGGCCTGGGGCTTGAAGCGCTCAAAAGCCTCGCGGGCGGCGGTTTTGAAGAGTTCGGCCGTGTCACCCCCCAGGTCGCGCGCCTGGAATGTGGTGTAAGTCACGGGTGGGCGCTTGGGCAGGCGCTCAATCATGGTGAACAGCAAGTCGGCGTAGGTGTCGCCCTGAGGGGCATGCAGCACGTAGTGCACGCCTTCCATGGCGGTGGCGATGCGCATGGCGCCTACATGCGGCGGTCCTTCGTAAGTCCAGAGCGTAAGTTGCATGGTGTTTGCTCAGGCCGCCAAGCGCAGGCGACGGTTCAAGGGACGGCCGAACAGCTCGGCCAGGTCGCCCGCTTGTTCGTAGCCTTGGATGGGGGTGAAAACCAGTTCGATGGCCCACTTGGTGGTCATGCCCTCGGACTCCAGCGGGTTGGCCAGCCCCAGGCCGCACACCACGATGTCGGGGTGCGCATTGCGGCAGCGGTCCAGCTGTTTGTCCACGTCCTGCCCTTCAGACAGAAAAGTGCCCTCGGGCAGCATGGCCAATTCCTCGGCCAAATGCTGGCGGTGCAAATACGGTGTGCCAACTTCCACCAGCTGCATGTCCAGCTCGCGCGACAAAAAGCGGGCCAGCGGAATCTCCAGCTGCGAATCGGGGAAAAAGAAAATGCGCTTGCCAGCCAGCGCCTGGCGCTGGCGCATCACGGCGGCTGCCGCCCGCTCGCGCCCGGGGGCGGTGACGGCCGCAAAGCGCTCAGCGGGCACATCAAAAGCGCTGGCTGCCGCTTGCAACCAAGCTGTTGTGCCTTCCTCTCCGAGAGGAAATGGCGCGGCCAGACGCTGCGCACCGGCGGCTTCGAGCGCGCGGGCGGTATCGGCCAAAAAGGGCTGGGCCAGCAAAAAGCGGGTGTTGGGTCCGACCGGTGGCAGGTCGGTGGCATGGCGTGGCGGGAAAAACCGCACCGGGCCCAGGCCCAGTTGGTCAAACAGGCGCTGGAACTGGTCTTCCACCACATCGGCCAAAGCGCCCACCACCAACAGTGCGGGCGCTTGCTCCACGGAGCTTCTGGGCAAGCTGGGCACCAAGGACGCCAGGCAGGCGTCTTCCCCTTGGGTGAAGGTGGTTTCAATGCCGCTGCCTGAATAGTTCAGCACGCGCACCCCTGGAGCCACCTGGCCGGACAGGCGTGAAGCGGCACGAGACAAGTCCAGCTTGATGACTTCAGACGGGCAGGAACCCACCAGGAACAGCAATTTGATCTCGGGCCGGCGCTCAAGCAAGCGGGTGACCACACGGTCAAGCTCTGTATTGGCGTCGGCCAGTCCTGCCAGGTCGCGCTCGTCAATGATGGCGGTGGCAAAACGGGGCTCGGCAAAAATCATCACGCCGGCAGCCGACTGGATCAAATGGGCACAGGTGCGTGAACCCACGACCAGAAAAAAAGCGTCTTGAATCTTGCGGTGCAGCCAAATGATGCCTGTCAGGCCACAGAACACCTCGCGCTGGCCACGCTCCTTGAGCACAGGCGCATTGGTGCAGCCGGCCGAGCTTTCTAAGCGAATGGGGACCACAGCGCTCATGCCGCCACCCCCAGGCTGCCAGTTTGGACCTGCTGAGACTGCAAGCGCGCCGCGCGCAACTTGAGCAGGAACTGAGCGGCGTTGACCACATAGGTGAAGTAGGCGGCCAGCGCCAGGTACATCAGCGCTTGTGGGCTCAGCCAGCCGTAAAAGAGGGCCAACAAATACGCGGTATGCAGGGCCAGCACCAGCATGCTGACCACGTCTTCCCAGTAAAACGCAGGCGCAAACAGGTAGCAGTCAAACACCACTTTTTCCCAGATGCAGCCGGTGACCATGATGGTGTAGAGCGTGACCGTCTTGATCACCACCGACCAAATGGCTGCCGATTCGCCCGCGCCAGTGACCAAAAACCGCAGCACCAGCGCCAAACTGACCAGAAACACCACAAACTGAACCGGCGCCAGGATGCCCTGGATCAAAGTCCAGACGCTGGCATCACGTCGAATGCGCTCTTCCTCGGTGTAAAGAGGCCTGTAGGGGCCTGGCGAAGACTCGGTGTGCATGGGCTTGTCTCTGGGTGTCTCGTTGGGTTTGGGTAAATTTACACGGCCACACAAGATGTGTCAACTTAAATTGACGTATTTTTTTATTGACACAATCAATCGCTAGGTATACATTAGGGAAATGGATAGGTCCAAACCATTTGACGACTCCCAAGTAGGCGGGTACAAGCTGAGCAAATGTCCCGGGTCGGGGAGTTCAATCAAAAAAAAATCCCAGTGTCGTAGTGCGCTGCGGCAGAAGCTGCGGTCGACAACGATGGGGAAAATAAGCGCGCCAAGGCGCCAGGAAACAGAGATGGGCTCATTTTTTCGACAAGAGACCAAGTCCCCGCAATCCGCCCTTGACGCGGCTTGCCCGGATGCTCAGCACGAATGGCCAGCCGTCGCCAAGTCAGACAAGGACGGCGAGCTGCGCTCACTGTTGCTGGCCCAAGCGGTGGAGTACGAGATCATTCCGCGTCTGATGCTGGCGCACCGGCAGCCCCACGAATGCACTTTCATGCCAGAGCAAGCTTTCTCTGAGATCTCGCCACAAGACGTGCGGGAATTTGCACAACTGGTGCTGCGTGGAGAGGACGAGCAAGTTCAGGGCCGCATTGATGAGTTTCGTGAACAAGGCGTGCCTGTGCAAAGCCTTTTTCTGGACCTGCTCGCCCCCGTGGCACGCCACCTCGGCGACCTCTGGGACCAGGATTTGTGCGAGTTCACAGACGTCACCATGGCTTTGGGCCGGCTGCAGCGCTTGCTGCGTGACAACACGGACCTCAACCACAAGCCCGCCAAGGTTCGCGAAGACGGCCAGGTATTTCGCATTTTGTTGCTGCCCTGCCCCGGCGAGCAACACACCTTCGGGCTGTCATTGGTGGCTGAGTTGTTTCACAGCGCGGGCTGGGACGTCAGCACCGACTTTTCATCCGACCCGCAGTTGAATGCCCAGACCCTGGCGCAAAAAGACTGGTTCGACGTGATGGGTTTTTCACTGGGCGTCGAAGCCAACCTGCCCCGCCTTTCACAAATCATGCAAAACGTGCGCAAGTCCAGCATGAACAGGCGGATCACCATCATTGTGGGCGGTCCTTTGTTCGTGGCACACCCAGAGTACGCAAATGAAATTCACGCCGATGCCATCATCACCAATGGCAAAGACGCCCCAGAATTGGCCGCCCAGTTGGTGGCCCATTCAAACCTACAGGCCTGAGCCACAAGCACACTATCACCACCACACTCACCCATCCAGGCTTCGAACTCTCCATGCAAGGCACACAGGACTCTATTGAAAGGCATTTTGAATTGCCGGGTCAGTTCCTTTCCGATTTGGACGCCGAGTCTGCCGCCGAGTTGATCACCGCCGCAGCTGATGTGGTGCTGGTGCTCGATGTCCAAGGCGTCATACGCGACATGGCTTTTGGCGGCGACGAGCTGATCAGCAAAGGTTGCCAGGATTGGTTGGGTAAAAACTGGGCCCAAACGGTCACGGTGGAGAGTCAAGTCAAGGTTCAAGCGCTGCTCAAAGACTCGCTCACAGGCGAAGGCGTTCGCTGGCGCCAGGTCAACCACCCCGTGGAAGGGGCCCAGGACTTGCCCTTGTCTTACTCGGTGGTGCCAGTTCGCCGCAAGGGTCAAAGCGCTGGCAGCGCAATCACCCACTCATTGGCCTTTGGCCGCGACCTGCGCGCACAAATGGCGCTGCAGCAGCGCTTGGTCACGGCCCAAATGTCGCTGGAGCGCGACTACTGGCGTCTGCGGCAGGTCGAAACACGCTACCGCCTGCTGTTCCAGATGGCCACCGAGCCCGTGCTGATTTTGAACGGTGACATCGACAAGCTCGAAGAAGCCAATCCTGCGGCGCACGAGCTCTTTGGTGAAAAATCCAAACGCCCAGGCTGGACTCTGAGCGAGAGCCTGCGTCCCTCCAGCTTCCTCTTGCTCAGCCAAATGCTGGATCGCCTGCGCGCCACGGGCCGCTCGGACAGCGTGTCAGTGCGGCTGACCGATGGGAGTGATTTCACGGTCACCGCGTCGCAATTCCGCCAAGAAAACACCCTGCACTTCCTGCTGCGCTTTTCGCGCCTGCAAGGCCAGTCAGCGCCCATGGCCACCACGGGCAAGCAGCAGCTGCTGCAAGTCATGGACAGTGCACCAGACGCTTTGGTTGTCACTGATTTGGATGGCCATATTCTGAGCGTCAACCGCGCGTTTTTAGACCTCGGTCAGCTCACCAGCGAAGAGCAAGCCCGCGGCGCCATGCTCGACAAATGGCTGGGCCGAACGGGCGTTGACTTCCGAGTCCTGGTGTCCAACCTGCGCCAGCATGGTGCGGTGCGGCTGTTTGCCACGCAAATGCGGGGCGAATTGGGTTCAAACACCGAAGTCGAAATTTCTGCCGTGTCAGTGACCACCGGCGACCAGCAATGCCTGGGCTTTACCATCCGCGACATGGGTCGCCGCCTGACCAACGACACGCGGGGCAGCAAAGACCTTCCACGCTCGGCCAGCCAGATGACCGAGTTGGTCGGACGGCTTCCGCTCAAGGACATCGTGCGTGAAACCACGGACCTGATTGAGCAGCTCTGCATTGAAGCGGCGCTGGAGCTGACCGGCGACAACCGAGCCTCTGCCGCAGAAATGCTGGGCCTGTCGCGCCAAAGCCTGTACATCAAGCTGCGTCGCTTTGGCATCGGTGACAGCGGGGGCGGTGCCGCCGAAGATGCGCACTGAAGCTTTGCCCTGAAGCACTCTGAAACGCTCGGCTTGCCGGGCGTTTTGCATTTTTGCTGCGCCCCGGCGAGGGTTTCGCCGGGCCGCATCAGCCGCTCTGCCCTGGATTTCAAGGATTCTGACATCTCCTGACGCATCACCCCATGGATGTTTTTCACCACTAAGTGTCATTCTTTATTGACACATTGATGTGTCAAGCGTAAAACACGGGGCATGTCTCGCCCTTCCCTGCTCACGGTCACTGAGTTGTTCAAGCCCATCACCTGGTTCCCGCCCATGTGGGCCTTTGCCTGCGGGGTGGTCGCCTCAGGGGTGGCCATGGACGGCCGCTGGGGGCTGGCGCTGATCGGCATCGCGCTGGCCGGCCCCTTGGTGTGCGCCACCAGCCAAGCCGTCAACGATTGGTTCGACCGGCATGTGGACGCCATCAACGAACCCCACCGCCCCATTCCTTCAGGCCGCATGCCCGGCCGCTGGGGCCTGTACCTGGCCGTCATCTGGACCGCCATTTCTTTGGCGGTGGCCACCTTGCTGGGCCCCTGGGGCTTTGGCGCGGCCGCGCTGGGCCTGCTGCTGGCCTGGGCCTACAGCGCACCGCCAGTGCGGCTCAAGCAAAACGGCTGGTGGGGCAATGCGGCCTGCGGCATCAGCTACGAGGGCATCGCCTGGATCACAGGCGCGGCCGTGATGGCCGGCGGCAGCATGCCGCATGGCGAGTCGCTGGCCTTGGCCGCGCTGTACAGCGCCGCCACCCACGGCATCATGACGCTCAATGACTTCAAGGCCGTGCAGGGGGACCGCCAAATGGGTGTGCGTTCCCTGCCGGTGCAGCTGGGGGTGGACCGCGCTGCCCGCGTGGCTTGCTGGGTCATGGTGGTGCCGCAGTGGGTGGTGATCGCCTTGCTGATTCAATGGCAGCGCCCCTGGCACGCGCTGGCCGTGGCCGCTTTGCTGCTGGCTCAGGTGTTTTTGATGCGCCGCTTTGTGCAAGACCCCACCGCCCGGGCCCTGTGGTACAGCGGTTTTGGCGTGCCCTTGCTGGTGGCGGGCATGATGGTCAGCGCCTTTGCGCTGCGCTCCATCACCCAAGGCTTGGCGCCATGAACACAGCCCAAAATTTTGGCTGGCAGCACATTGCGCGCCTGGGCTTGGTGCAAGCCTGTCTGGGCGCCATTGTGGTGCTGACCACCTCCACGCTCAACCGCATCATGGTGGTGGAGCTGGCGCTGCCCGCCTTGTTGCCCGGTGTCTTGGTGGCGCTGCATTACGCGGTGCAGGTCACGCGGCCGCGCATGGGTCACGGCTCCGATGTGGGCGGGCGCCGCACGCCCTGGATCATTGGCGGCATGGCCACCCTGGGCCTGGGCGGCATCACGGCCGCGGCTGGCACCATCTGGATGGCCACGCAACTTTATGCGGGCCTGGCCGTGGCCACGCTGGGCTTTTTGATGGTGGGCCTGGGCGTGAGCGCCTGCGGCACCTCTTTGCTGGTGCTGCTGGCCAAGCGCGTGCCTGAACAACGTCGGCCGGGCGCGGCCACCATGGTGTGGATGATGATGATCGCCGGCTTTGCCATCACGGCAGGGCTGGCCGGTCACTGGCTGGACCCTTACTCCCCGGCGCAGCTCATGCGCGTGACAGGCACGGTGTCTTTGTTGGCTCTGGGCCTGACCGTGCTGGCTTTGCGCGGCCTCGAAGGCCAAGCCCCAGCACCCAGCCCTGTGGCTCCAGCGGCCAGCCAGGCCCTGGGCTTTTGGCAGGCGCTGCATCAGGTGTGGGCCGAGCCGGTGGCCAGGCGCTTCACCATTTTTGTATTCATCTCCATGCTGGCCTACAGCGCGCAAGACCTGATTCTGGAGCCCTTTGCCGGCACGGTGTACGGCTACACGCCCGGGGCCTCGACCCAGCTGTCTGGCCTGCAACATGGCGGCGTGTTGTTGGGCATGGTGCTGGTCGCCTTGGCCGGCGGCCTGGCCGCCCGCTACCCGCAACATCCTGTGCTGTCGCGCCTGGGCTCCTTGCGCGCCTGGACCATTGGCGGCTGCCTGGCCTCGGCCTTGGCTTTGGCCGGCTTGGTGGCCGGAGGTGTGCTGGGCAGCGCCTGGCCGCTGCAGCCCACGGTGTTTGCTTTGGGCGTGGCCAACGGGGCTTTTTCGATTGGCGCCATCGGCTCCATGATGCGTTTGGCCAGCGAAGGGCGCCATGCCCGAGAAGGCATACGCATGGGCCTGTGGGGCGCCGCCCAGGCCGTGGCCTTTGGTCTGGGCGGCTTGGTGGGCACGGGCGCCAGCGACCTGGCCCATTGGCTGGTGGCCAGCCCTGGTCTGGCCTATGCCTGGGTATTTGCCCTGGAAGCGGGCCTGTTCATTTTCTCCGCCCTGCTGGCCCTGAAGATAGGCCGCGCTGCGGCCCCATCAGGGCCTGCAGCCGACCTTGACTTTCCATCCCCTCACCTCAAGCGAGTACAGCATGCACCCTACTGAAACTTATGACGTGGTCGTCATCGGCGGAGGTCCTGCCGGGGCCACCGCTGCCCATGAAATGGCCAGACAAGGCCACACTGTGCTCTTGCTGGACCGGGCAGGCCGCATCAAGCCCTGCGGCGGCGCCATTCCACCCCGGTTGATCAAGGACTTTGAGATTCCCGACGCCTTGTTGGTGGCCCGCGCCAGGTCGGCGCGCATGGTGGCGCCTTCGCGCAAACATGTGGACATCCCCATCGACAACGGCTTTGTGGGCATGGTCAACCGCGACGAGTTCGACGAGTGGCTGAGACAGCGCGCGGCCCACAGTGGTGCGGTGCGCCAGGTCGGCACTTTTGTGAAGATCGCGCCTGGCGCCGACGGGGTCAGCGAGGTGCATTTCGTGGCCCGCCCCAAACACAACCGCGCCGAAGGCACGCCCACCTGCGTGCGTGCCCGCAGCATCATTGGCGCCGATGGCGCCCGCTCTGAAGTGGCGCGCCAGTGCGTGCCCGGCGCCGAGAAGGGCCGCTATGTGTTTGCCTACCACGAGATTGTGCGCACACCCGAGGTCAAGCCCGCCGGCTACGACCCCACCCGCTGCGACGTGGTCTACGACGGCAAACTCTCGCCCGATTTTTATGGCTGGGTGTTTCCCCATGGCGACACCTTGAGCATTGGCACGGGCAGCGCCGACCGGGGCTTTTCCCTGCGCGGGGCCGTGGCCGAGCTGCGCAAAGCCAGTGGCCTGGGCCAGACCGAAACCCTGCGCCGAGAAGGCGCGCCCATTCCCATGAAACCGCTGCCCCGCTGGGACAACGGCCGTGACGTGGTGCTGGCAGGCGACGCCGCTGGTGTGGTGGCGCCGGCCTCCGGCGAAGGCATTTACTACGCCATGCTGGGCGGACAATTGGCCGCAGAGGCGGCCCACGCCTTTTTGCAAACCGGTGATGCGCGCCAGCTCAAGATCGCCAGACAGCGATTTATGAAAAAACACGGCACCGTGTTCTGGGTGCTGGGCATGATGCAGTGGTTTTGGTACAGCAATGACCGCAGGCGCGAGCGCTTCGTCAAAATTTGCGAAGACCGCGATGTGCAGCAACTGACTTTTGAGTCCTACATGAACAAGGAATTGGCGCGCAAAAAACCCATGGCCCATGTGCGCATCTTCTTCAAGGACGTGGCCCACCTGCTGGGCATGGCCAGGGTGTGAGTGCCGCACTGAAGGTGATGTGGCTCACGCCTGAGCGATGAAGGCTGATGGCTGAGTTTTGGAGCGGCGCCCGCTTGGTGGACGCGATTTTGATACTGACCGTGCTGGAGACCGCCGGTTTATGGGCCTACCACCGCCTCACAGGCCGGGGCCTCAAGCCCCAAGACTACCTGCTCAATTTGGTGTCTGGCCTGTGCCTGATGACGGGCATCAAAACCGTGGTCATGGGCACCGATTGGCCCTTGACGGCTTTGTGCCTGATGGCTGCAGGCTGCGCGCACGGCGCAGACCTGTGGCTCAGGCTGCGTGCGAGATCAGCCGAGCAGACGTGAAAACGCCGCACATGGAGCCCAGTGCGGCGTTGGCATGTACCTGAGTCAGCGCTTTTAAAGCGCCTCAAGGCGCACTCGCTAGGCTCAGCCCTTTTTGGCGTAAGCGCTGCACCAGCCATTGCCGGCCACTTGCTTGCCGGCGAACAAGGGGCAAGCTGCCCAGGCGTCCGTGGGCTTGCCCGCGAACAAAGCACAGTTGCTGCATTTTTGGGCAGCCGCATGCTTGGGGTATTTTTTGTTGTCGATTTTGGTGGTGTCGTGCATGTAACCCAAGGTCACGGCCTGGGCGTCTTTTTCATCAAGCTTGGCTTGGGCCATGGCCTGGGTGGCGAGCACCGCAGACGAAGCAGTGATGGCTTGGCAGATAAAAACGCGGCGGTTGGAGTTTTTCATGGGGAAAGCCCTGTTGAAGATTGAGAATCTGGACAGGTAGTTTATAACCAGCCTATTGAGGCACGCAACGACCTGACCCAATACCCGAGCAAGGCAAGCACCTGCTCAGTCTGCCTGATGCACGGATGACCACAGTTGTGCTCCAGGCATGCGACTGGTCGATCATGGCCAGCCACACAGGGCTCTGACGACCCATAAAGGTAAAGATTTGTTTTCGCCACACACTGATTTGTTCAACCTTCGCCCAGCGACCAAGGCGCAAGCCGCTAGCGCCGAACCGGCGCTTGCAGGCGGGCATGCCCTGATGCCCCCGACTGGCGGAGTCCAGGGCCTTCGCCGACGCGAATGGCTGGTGTGGTCCGCTTGGACGGCCAGCATGGCCGCCACGCTTGCCTCGCCCTTGGCCTTGGCCCAACCCACCGAAGCTGCCATGCCCACCACACTTGAACCCGCCCTGAAGGGTGAACGCCTGAGCTTTCAAAGCGGCGGCCTGCCCGTCAACTTGTACATGGCAGGCGAGGGTCCGCCCCTGTTGCTGATCCACAGCGTGAACGCCGCCGCCTCGGCCGCTGAGGTGCGACCACTGCATGATCACTTTGAACGCACGCGCACCGTGTTTTCCATAGACCTGCCCGGCTACGGCCTGTCGGACCGCAGCGATCGCGCCTACACCCCCCGGGTGATGACTGACGCTTTGCATGCGGCCACCGCCTTGATCCGGCAGCGCACGGGCGCGCAGGCGGTGGACGCCCTGGCGGTGTCTCTGTCCAGCGAATTTTTGGCGCGCGCAGCCACCGAAGAGCCCGCGCATTACCGCAGCGTGGCGCTGGTCAGCCCCACGGGCTTGGGCCGCAAAGACAAACGCCGAGGCCCTGAGGGCAGCACCTTGGCCATGCCCTGGCTGCTGAGTGCCTTGCGCGGTCCAGGCTGGGGCGGTTTGCTTTTCAAGGGCCTCACCCGGCCAGGCGTGATTCGCTTTTTCCTCAACAAAACCTGGGGCTCCACCGCCATTGACGAGCCCATGTGGCGCTACGCCGTGGCCACCGCGCAACAGCCTGGGGCCGAACACGCGCCTTTGCACTTCATCTCCGGGGGGCTGTTCAGCCGGGACATCCAAAATGTGTACGAAGCACTCCAGTCGCCCACCTGGATGTCGCACGGCGTGCGCGGCGACTTCACGGACTACGCGCAGAAAACCTTGGTGGCGGACAAACCCAACTGGCGCATCAGCGTGTTCCAAACTGGCGCCATGCCTTACTTTGAACAAACCGAGTTGTTTTGCGCCGACTACCAAGCTTTTTTAGACGCAGCATGAGAGGCAGGCATGTTTTTCCCATGCCGCAGGTTCCCTCAGGGCGAGCCCGGCTCACGGGTTTGTCGGGCTTTGTCGGCCTGGGTTTTGGCCTTGGCCTTTTTGACATCGTGCAACTGCCACAGCCCCCACACGATGACCAGCACAAAAATACCCAGCTCAATCCACATGCCCATGTTTGACTCCCAGCCCAGTCCACACGCTGGGCAGCTGAATTCTTCCACGGCAGGCGCCGGCTTGCCTTTGCTCAACGGATAGCCCCATGTCAGCCAGCCTCACGCCACCTGCCAGCCTGCAGCCATCTGCCAGCCGCTCCCAATGGCTGCCCGCCGACCATGCGCAGCGCAGCTTGCTGCACAACGAATTGCATGCCCGGCCGACTGCGCGCATACGCATCCCAGCCTTGGTGGTCTACGTGGCTGTGCTCAACGAGGGCGTGAGCCGCGAGCAAGAAAGTGCGCACCTGCGGCGATTGCCTGGCCAGGAGCACCTGGCCGCAGAACTGCTGACGGGCAATTTTTTGCGCTTGCGCTTTGCCACGCACACGGTCAAATGGGAGCGGCACACCGAATTCACGCGCTACTCCATCGTGCAACACCTGCCCGAACACGCCTACCTGGGCGCCAACCGGCCAGACCTGCTGTCGGAATTGATGGTGCCACTGGACTGGCTGGCCGGCATTCCCGGTCAAACCATGGCCGCCGTGCAGCTGGCCATGGTGCAGGGCGACCCTTCGCAGCTTGAAGAGACCTTGGCCTTGGCGCGCCAATGGTTTGGCGACGGCTCTGTGGTCGCCTCCATGATGGGCACCCGCGTGCACTCCTGGGCTGTCAGCGATTTCCAGATGGGCGCTGACGGCTTTGAGCGCATGCTGGTGGTGGCGCCGTCAAGCATCACGCCAGAGCGGGTAGGCCGGATTTCGCAACGCCTGCTGGAGGTAGAGACCTACCGCTTGATGG
Organism: Comamonadaceae bacterium; assembly: GCA_947460165.1. Taxonomy (GTDB): domain Bacteria; phylum Pseudomonadota; class Gammaproteobacteria; order Burkholderiales; family Burkholderiaceae_C; genus Polaromonas. Next base: position 1,942 of record CANHKH010000001.1, on the reverse strand, counting down.
CCTTGCGCGGCTTGCCGGTGGCCAAAAAACTCGGTCCAGAGCTCAGTCTTTCTGAGAATCAGCTCTTGGACATCACCTGCCGGCTGGAGAACAAAAGCGCCACCGACCGAGAGCTGCTGGACCAACTGGCCTCGCTGGCCGCAGGCGTGGAGCGGGCCACCGCCGAACACAATTACCGCTTTTCAGCGACACAGGCCTATGCAGCGCTGGTCGAGCAGCGGCTGGCCGAGTTGCGCGAGAGCCCGGTGCATGGCACCCAAACCTTGGGCGAGTTCATGCGCAAACGGCTGTCACCGGCCATGGCCACGGTGGCGGCCACGGCCCAGCGGCTGGAGTCCTTGGCCGAAAGGATTTCACGCGCCAGTGGCTTGCTGCGCACCCGCGTGGACATTGCCACTGAGGAGCAAAACCGCCAGCTGCTTGAAAAACTCACCCGTGGACAAGAGCTGCAGCTGCGCTTGCAAACCACGGTGGAGGGCTTGTCGATTGCCGCCATCACGTATTACGTGATCAGCTTGCTGCTGTACGCCACCAAAGCGGCGCAAGAAGCAGGTCTGCCCATCAACCCGACCATGGCCGTGGGTGCGGCTGTGCCTGTGGTGCTGTGGGGCGTGTGGCGCATGACCCAGCGGATTCACCGGGCGCTGCACAAGCCCAATTGATCTGGCGGCTCAGGCCAGGCTGAGCCGGCGCTTGGCGTCCATCAAACCGTCTTGGGTCCAGTTGGGTGTGCTGGCCTCGCGCCAGAACCAGCTGCGCGCCTCTTTGTCTTCGTGCGAGCTGGGAATGCCCAGACCCGCAAAAGCGTTGTGCATGGCCGCCGCCAACTCGCGGTCCACGCCGTACAAACTGAGGCCGCGTCCTTGCGCCTTGAGCCGCACCACATGGCCAAAACGACCACGCACCGACTCAAAATGGCTCACTTGGTTCAAGACCAAACGCTCAGCGCCCTTGTGGCCGCTGTTGCGCACAACCACAGCTTGATCGGTCAGCAGCCAGACCCCTTGACCGGCACCCACCACGCGGCCCACCACATAGGCCTGCAAGGCCTCGCTGGTTTGCAGCTTTTGGCGCATGGCGTCCACATCAGACTCGCTCAATTTAGCCCGAGCACTGGGGTTGTGGCCCTCTAGAAACATACCGGCCAGGGCGTCGGCTTGGAAAAGGGAGTTGAGCAAATTCATGTGGGTCGTGTGGGATTGGAAACAGTCAATGGGACGGAAGGCGACGAAGTCTGAGCCTCAGACAAGTCGCCCGGCAATGCAGGTTTGCACATTTTTTGTCCATCCCAGCGCTGACCGCACCAGCAGCAGCCCTCGGCGTCAATGATGCACATGTCAGTGCCGCAGCAGCGGGGGTCCGGCGTGCTCACAGCGCACACCGCTTGTGGGGGCCGACCAAGCCATCCATGCAAGCGCTGCGCTGGACGTGCAGGCCAAGATGGGCCGGCAAAGCAGTGTGGTTTTTCATGGCTTGGGGAAAGAATGCAAAAATAAAGACTCAGCAGTATAAATGCAACCAACCAGTCATTTTTTGAATGGTCATCGCAGGTGTCAGTCTTGGGCTGATTTCGCCAAGCCGCAGCCCAAGCCCGGCAAGGCGGGCCAGGCAGCGCGCCAAGTGGGGGACAGACTTTTCAAGCGCCCGCCGGGTTCCGTGCCACAATGCACGCACCGTCGGCCTCCAGTTGCCGCGGACATCAGCACTTCTGCTGGGAGGATTCGGGCCACGCCCGAGCAAGCCCTCCTCTTTTTGACCCCTCGGCCAAATCTGGCGACTGCAACGCAGTCGGATGAGCCGAACCCCGCGCCCGGTAGGGCGCTTTCCCAATGACCTTTGAAGAATTGAACCTGGCTCCGGCCATCGTTAAAGCCGTGCTTGAGCAAGGCTACGACACCCCCACCCCCATCCAGGCACAAGCCATTCCGGCCGTGCTCAAAGG